>JAAYLG010000033.1 GCA_012522075.1 Bacillota bacterium | reverse complement strand
TCAGGCGAATTGAGAACTGGATGAATAATTACCCAAGAAAAATTCATGGATATAGATCCGCTAATGAGATGGCAATATTATCAGAGGTGCCAAAATATGGGTGGCAATAAAACTTGCAATTAACCCTCGACGTCGACTGTGTTTTTGTACAGTTTTTGAAAGAATTGCAGGTTTTCCATGGCCGTTAATTTGGAAAAGGAGATAGGCATTTCAAAACAGACGCCAATATCCTGGTAAAACTCATCGCCGTAGCTGTCCAGCGGCTTGCCGCGGTAAATGATTTCACCCCGGTAATTGCGCAGCAATTTTATAAGAATCCTTTGCGTTGTGCTTTTGCCAGCTCCGGAAGGGCCGAGGAAACCAAAAATTTCCCCTTCCTCGATGGTGAAATCAATGCCGCGGATTACATCATTTTTGCTTCCCGGGTATCTATAATACAGGTTTTTTACAGTCAGCACGGGCATCCGCCTCCTTCACTAGGGCTGCATACGGTTATAACAGCAGTATAATGCAAAAAAGCTGATATGACAAGCATGTCATATGACAAGATTGTCATATTATTTTAGTTGTGCTATGATATTTGCCGGGAGGTGGGAATATGCCCAAAAATACTTATTTTAACTTGCCGCAGGCGAAAAAAGCCAGAATATTTAAGGCTGCAGTTGAAGAATTCGCCAAAAAACGCTTCAGTGAAGCTTCAATTAATCAGATTGTCAAAAATGCCGGCATTTCCAGGGGCAGCTTTTATCAATACTTTAATGATAAAGAGGACCTGTATATTTACATGCTTGGCGAGATTGGAAAAGAAAAGCTGGAAGTAATAAAAAAAGTCGGGATTTTAAATCCGGAGGCCGATTTTTTTTCCGCATTTTTATACATGATTAAGGCGGCTCTTGTCTGGGCGGAGACGAAACCGCTGTACGGCCAGGTCGCCATGCAGATGGAACTGGACCAGAGCGACTTTATTGAGAAGCTGCGGGGTCTTTCGGACGAGGGATTTTTACTGCTGAAGCAGTTGGTGGAAAAAGATAAAAAGAGGGGGCTGATCAGGGAAGATATTGATTCTGAACTGATTGTAGAAGTTTTTAATGCCTTAATGACACACTTTTTTACGAAAAAGATGTACAGGTCAGGACAACATGACGGGATGCTTGAACTGGCGGAGAAATTGGTTCGTATCGTTAAAGAGGGAATATCAGTGCAGCGGAAGAAATGAAATTTAAAAAGCCGCACAATTGAACGATTGTACGGCTTTTTACTTTTGTTTTCAGCCGCAGAAAAGTCTCATGATGCTTTTCTCTGAGCAAAGTTTTGGGGTAAAAGGACAAAAACGCGCATTGTCTTAAAGGAAGCCCAACTAGTAGCGGAAATAGTTTAAGATGCCCGCAAAGATTGCCCTTGCGGCGGCTTCCCGGAAATCGGCTGTTTTCAGGAGGGCTTCCTCTGCCGGATTGGAGAGAAAAGCTATTTCCGCAAGCACGGCCGGCATGTTGGTTTCGCGGATGACATGGAAGTTTCCGTGCTTGACGCCGATGTTGCGCAGGCCAAGGGCCTTGACCAGTTCACTCTGGATCTGTGCCGCCGCCCGGTAGGAGGCAGAGCTTGCTGCCTTGCCTTTATAGTAGTAAGTTTCGGTGCCGCCTATCAGGGGATTAATGTGGGCATTGGCGTGAATGCTGACAAACAAATCGGCATTGGCGCTGTTGGCCACTATCTCCCGGCTTTCAAGGGAGACCGTCCAGTCGCCCTTGCGGGTCATGATGACGTTTGCCCCTGCATCACTTAATTTGGCCGCCAGGCGCAGGCTGATGTCCAAAACCACGTGCTTTTCCAGGAGGCCGGAAAATCCGATGGCTCCGGTGCTTGTCCCGCCATGGCCGGGATCAACGACGATTACCTTGCCGAACAGGGGAGCGCTGGGATCAATACCGCCACCTTCACCGGACTCGGACGGTTTTACGGATACATTCTGGCCGGCAACCCAGCCTACTAATCCCGAGGACAGTTTGATCTGCAGCCAGCCATCCTGTTCCGTCACAATATCGGCAACAGTGCGCCTGGGGACGACGGCAATAACGGGATGATGCAAAGCAGGCCCGCTATGGATATTCAAGGCATCGACATCCACGACAACCTGCCGTCCTTCAGCCACATGTCCGGGGTATTCAATTTTCGCATATGTACCCGAGATCCAGCCGGACCTTCCATCCGGCAAATCCACCAGCAGCCATTCTCCCACGTTGTAGTATACCGGCAGGACAGTTCCCAGCGTAACGGTGCCGATACGGTCGTAATTTGTGGATGGGCCGGTGCGGACATTCAAAACATCGGCCGTGACACGTGCTTTCAGGCTGGGGCTTGCGTCTATGACATTAACATAATCCCCGCAAACCCAGGCGCTTCTGCCGTCAAGCAGGCGAACCTGCACCCAGCCGTTTTGTTCGGCAAGCACGGGCAGCACCGTGTTTTCGGTGACAGTACCAATCCGCTCGTAGGAAGTTGCAGGGCCTGTCCGCACATTAAGCACGGCAGTGGTTACAATTGCCTTTTTGCTAGTCTCGGCATGGGCAGGCTGGGAAAGTGCCAATATCAGGACAAGTAGAAAGCAGGCAAGAAGCATATACCTCCGGTTTCTCAAACTGATTTCACCTTCTTTCTCTAGTATAGGTGGTTTAAGTCAAATTGTTTCCGTCAACTGTTAAGCCATGCTGATAAAGGCAACAACCGGTAAAAAAACCAGCGTTCGACTTCCCCGTCCAAGGTTTACTATAATTCTACAGGATAAAGCTTCCCGTGTCTATTGACAAAAGCAACAAATATGGGGGAAATACCAATAGCTGAACAATTTGGTATTAGTAAAAGACGCTGTAAGAAGAAAAAAGTTCCGGGCAAAATGCTCTTGCGGAGCTTTTTTATGCCCGGACTGTATCCTCCAGCATTTTCAAACTGAAAAGAATCATTTTTTCCGCCAGCGCCGCCATGGCGGAGGGAGGCTCTTTCATGCCCCCTGCCAGCCAGTGTCGGATCAGGCCAATGCAGCCGGAGGCGATAAAACTGTAGACAGCTTCAAGCAGATCCTGGCTGCACTCCTTACAGACAGACTTCCATTCCTGCATATATTTTTGCTTGCCGCTTTCCTTGACTTTTTCGATAAATTCACTGTCTCCCTTGTCGCTTAAAAGCAACATTGTCAGTTCGGAGTGGCTGGCGAGGAACTGAAAGACCTCCAGGAAAAGCGGCAAGGGAGCCTGCCTGGCGGGGGAAGTCTTTTTTCCCCGGATTTGCTCATTGAGGTTGTACTTGTTCAGGGTATGTTCAAATTCGTCATACAATTCGTTTTCTATTGACTCGAAAAGGTCGTAAATGTCCCGGTAATGATGATAAAATGTGGCGCGGTTGATATCCACCAGTTCCGTTAGCTCAGTGACCGTAATTTCACTGAGCTTTTTCTTTTTCATGAGGTTAATCAGTCCCTGCCGGATGGCCTGTTTTGTTTTTCTTACCCTTCGGTCATTACGATTTGACATGAAAAAACTTCCTTTCAGCAATAATATACAGGGGCAAACAGTTCTGTAGCCTATACAACAGGAGCAAGAGCATTGCTGGTTGATTATGCTTCCTTTTACAAGGATAATATACAAGTGACGAATTGTAAACAGGTGTTGTAAAGTGAGGATCAAACGATGAAGGCAGCTGCTTTTTTCCTGCACCACAGAATTGTTGTTTTGGTTGTTTTTTGTGTCGCGGCAGTGATCTGCTTATTGCTGCAGCCGCTGGTAGCTGTCAATTATGATATTACGGACTACCTGCCGCCGGATGCGCCGTCTACCGTAGCATTAGAAGTGCTGGAGCGTGAATTTTCCGCCGCCACTCCCAATGCACGTGTCATGGTTCCGGGAGTAACGATTCCGGAAGCCCTGGAGGTGAAGCAGAAACTGGCTGCCGCACCCGGGGTCGAAAGCATCCTCTGGCTTGATGACGTGCTGAACGTTTACGAGCCGTTGGAGCTGGCGGATGAAGAGCTTGTGTCGGAGTGGTACCGCGACGAGACCGCGCTTTTCAGCCTGACGGTGGACGCGGCCTCCGCCGTAGCCTTTACGGAAGCGGCACGGGAAATTGTCGGGCTGGACGGGGCTCTGGCGGGCACCGTGGTGGACCAGGCTTCGGCACAGTTTGCGGCGGAAAAAGAAGTCAGGCAGGTCATGATTTATTTCCTGCCGTTGATTCTCTTGATTCTCTTTATCGCTACCCGTTCCTGGCTGGAGCCGCTGTTCTTTTTGGCGACGATGGGGATAGCCATTTTGCTTAATATGGGTACAAATATTGTCTTTGGCAGCATCTCTTTTATAACCGCAACAGTTACACCGGTTCTGCAACTGGCCGTCTCCATGGACTATGCCATCTTTCTTTTGACACGCTACAACCAGTACAGGCAGGAAGGCCATGACGCTTTCCAGGCCATGCAGCTGGCCATGTCGAAAGCGGCTCCGGCAGTCATGGGCAGCGCCCTGACCACCCTCTTTGGTTTTCTGGCACTAACTTTGATGAATTTCCGTGTGGGAGCGGACATGGGAATCGTGCTGGCCAAAGGGATTGTTTTTAGCCTGCTTACTGTGATGCTGTTTTTGCCGGCCCTGACGCTTGCCTTTTGCCGCTTGCATGATAAGACGGCGCACAGGCCGTTTTTGCCCGGCTTCGCCGGCTGGGGCAGCTTTATCACCCGGAGGGGCGTTCCGTTTTTACTGGTGGTAATATTTTTGATCGGCCCGGCATTCCTGGCCCAGAAAAATAATAATTTTACCTACGGGACGGCAGGTCTTGACCAGTCAGGCCGGGCTGCTGCCGATGCCAGGCGGATTGAGGAGACTTTCGGCAAGGCCAACTACCTGGTCCTGCTTTTGCCGCGGGAAAAATGGGGCCACGAGCAGGAGCTTGTGGAGCAGATTGCGGCCCTGGCCGCCGTTGCCGATGTTACTTCCTATGTTAATACGGTGGGGGCTGAAATACCGCCGGAGTACCTGGAGGGCCCCGTGCGCGAGCAGTTTTTCTCTGAAAACTACAGCCGCATTGTCATCCATTCCGCCACGGACGATGAAAGCAAAACAGCCTTCCAGGTGGTGGAAAGCATTAAAAAGCTTGCGAAAAGTTTCTATGACGAGTACTACCTGGCAGGAACAAGCGCCAGTATCTATGATATCCAGGAGACAGTCACGGCGGATAGCATAGTGGTCAACGGCGTGGCAATCCTGGCCATCGGCATTGTCCTGCTGTTTGTTTTCCGCTCGCTGTCCTTGCCTTTAATCCTTTTGCTGACCATAGAAGGGGCCATCTGGATCAACCTTGCCCTGCCATATTTTTTAGGAACGACACTGAACTACGTAGGCTACCTGATCATCAGCAGCGTCCAGCTGGGAGCAACCGTGGACTACGGTATACTGTTCACACAACATTACCTGGACAACAGGAAACTCTTGGCGGACAAAAAGCAGGCAGCAGCAAAAACTGTGGCGGAGACGGCGGGAGCCATCCTGACACCGGCCTTGATTTTATGCCTGGGCGGCCTGACGCTTTACGCCGTTTCCACCAACAGCATTGTGACTGAACTGGGTCTTGTCCTGGGACGCGGCGCCGCCCTGTCGGCGGCCATGGTGCTTGTTTTCCTGCCCAATTTGCTGCTTGTGACAGACAGGCTGGTGAGGAAAACAACCCTGGTAAGCAATTTCAAACGAATGGAGTGATCCGCATGTTAAAGATAAAAACAAAAAAATGGACGGGGTACTTATTGGTCATGCTTTGCCTGGCTATACCCGCTGCAGCCGGGGTGTCCGCCCCCCTGCCGGCAGGAAAGGATGAGGCTGTCTATGCCAATCTTGCCGCCGACGGCGTAGTGGAAATGATTTACGTGGTCAACGCTTTCACCCTGGAGCAGGACGGGACGGTCACGGACTACGGCGACTACAGCGGCCTGAAAAACTTGACAAACAAGGCGGCACTGCGCCAGGACGGGGACAAAATTACGGCAAATGCCGCAAAGGGCCGCTTCTACTACCAGGGAACGCTGAAAACGAAGGACTTGCCGTGGCTTTTCCAGCTGCAGTATTCTATGAACGGCAGGGAGGTAGCGCCGGAGGAGCTGGCGGGCGCAGACGGGCAGTTGACACTTTCGGTGCAGGTCAGGCAGAACCCGGCAGTGGATGTTTTCTTTTTCAACAACTACACATTGCAGGTCACCATTACCCTTGACAGTGAAAGATGCAGGGAGATAGAAGCGGAGGGCGCAACAGTCGCCACCGTCGGCAAAAACAAGATTATCACCTATACCCTCCTGCCGGGCATGGAAAAGACATTCACCCTGAAAGCGCAGGTTTCAGACTTTGCCATGGACGGCATCCAGCTTAATGCCGTTCCGCTGCATTTTGACCTCGGCGGGGAGGGGCTGTCCCGGCTGCCGGGTGCTTTCGGCGGGCTGGCCGGCGGCATAGCGGAGCTGTCAAGCGGTACGAAGGAAATACACACCGGCGCCAAAGGCATTCGGGGTGCCCTGTCACAGGTGCGGTACGGGGCGGAAACACTGGAGCGCGGGAGCAGGGCGGCCGCAGAGGGAGCAAAACAGTTTACCGCCGACCTGAAGATAGTGGCGGACGGTATGAAAAGCTCGGAAACCGCCCTGGCGGAAATTACGGGCGGCCTGCAGGAGCTGGCCGGGGAGAACAGCAGCCTGCAGGCAGGTGCCGCTGCCATCTTTGATGCTGCGCTTACGGCGGCAAACAGGGAACTGTCGGCGCAAATCTCCTTGCCGGGCATATCAATTCCTGCCCTGACCAGGGACAATTACTCCCAGGTCCTGGCCGGTCTGATTAATACCCTGGAACAGTACGGTGCAGGGCAGGTGGAGCTTGCCGCCTTGTCCGCCCTGCAGGAGGAACTGGCCGGCATGGATGCTTTTTACCAGGGCCTTGTGGCGTACACGGAAGGTGTCCGCAACCTCTCCGAGGGAGGCGGGCGGCTGCTGGCCGGCATGGCGGAACTGGCACAGGGAACGGCGACGCTGCAGGCGGAAGCGGAAGCGCTGGCCGGCGGCAATGAGGAACTGGCAAACGGTCTGGGAGAACTTGGCGCAAGTCTTGCCAGGCTGGAGGAAGGAGCCGGGGAACTGGCAACAGGTGCGTGGACAGTCAGTGAAGCTGCCGGCATGCTGCAGGCGGCAACGGCAAAGCTGGATGAGGAAATTGCCGCGGCTCTTCCTTCCGCCCTGCGCGGGGAGCATGCCGGGGCCAAGTCTTTTGTTTCGCCGAAAAATAAAAATGTGGACACACTCCAGTTCGTGTTCAAAACAGCAGGGATCCGGAAAGAGGCGGCGCCTTCAGCCGCTGCGCCGGAGGCGGCTGAACAACGGACTTTCTGGCAGAGATTTCTGGATCTTTTCCGGCGCAAATAAGCTTAAAGCAGCCGGCTTTTCCCTGCGTTAGTGTAAAGTTATTGTAGGTTTTTAAAGGAATAATCATATCAAAAAAAGAAGAGGAACCTCACATTCACCACGAATGAATACCCCAAGAAGGAGGCAGAGGTTCCTCATGGAAGTAGTTCGT
>JAAYLG010000185.1 GCA_012522075.1 Bacillota bacterium | reverse complement strand
CCTCGCGGACACGTTTTACCACTTCTTCCCGCAGGGCTGAATTGGCAACGGATGTACCGCCGAATTTTTGGACAATAATGTTCACTGCCGGCCCCTCCCTTACAGCTGCCCGCGGGCAATAAGTGTTTCAGCAATTTGAATGGAGTTGGTGGCAGCGCCTTTGCGGATGTTATCCGCCACAACCCACATATTGATACCGTAAGGGACAGATTCGTCAACGCGGATGCGGCCGACAAAAACTTCATCCCGGCCGGAAATCGATGCCGGCATGGGGTATTCCAGTTCATCAGGATTGTCAATGATGATAATACCGGGAGCTTTGCTTAACACTTCACGGGCTTCAGCGGCAGACAGGGGACGTTCAAATTCCACGTTTACAGATTCGGAATGGCCGTTAAAGACCGGGACCCGGACTGTGGTGGAAGTAATTTTTAAATTGGGCAGGCCCATGATTTTGCGTGTTTCACGGATAATTTTCATTTCTTCCTTGGAATAGCCGTTTTCAACAAAAACATCTATCTGCGGCACCATGTTAAATGCCATTTGCTGCTGCACTTTGGCGTTGGCATGGGGGAAACGCTCCCGCGGGAAGTTGTCCCGGCCTTCCAGGATGGCCCGTGATTGTGCCTCCAGTTCGTCAACCGCCTCTTTGCCGGCACCGGAAACCGCCTGGTAGGAAGAAACAACAACACGCTTTAAGCCGGCCGCTTCCTGCAGCGGTTGCAACGCCACCGCCAACTGGATGGTGGAACAGTTGGGGTTGGCAATAATGCCGCTATGACCGGCCAGCGCATCCGGGTTGGCTTCAGGTACAACCAGGGGAACACCCTCGTCCATCCGGAAGGCATTGCTGTTGTCAACAACAACCGCCCCGCGGCGGGCCGCCTCCGGAGCCAGCTCAAGGCTCACGCCAGTGCCGGCGCTGAAAAAGGCGATGTCAATACCGTCGAAAGCTTCAGGGCGGGCCTCTTCTACCCGATAAGTCTGTCCCAGCACTTTGACTTCCTGGTCAACAGAACGTGCTGAAGCCAAAAGTTTCAGCCCTCCCACCGGGAAATTCCGCTCCTGCAAGACCTGTACCAGGGTTTGGCCAACCATCCCCGTGGCACCCACAATAGCTACATTATACTTTTTCACATCTCTTCCCCCTCGTAATAAAAAATATCAATAATTTCAAAAACAGGCACTTTGCGAAAATGTCATAAGTTATACCTGCATTGTATCACTCCTGTTGTTTCCCCGCCACTACGTTTTACTTGCGTTTGGCTGGACTTACATTGCCCCCTGCTGCTCAGGCAGCTTGAAGCGCGGCGGGATTATATCATTGCGGATAATGTCGTCATAAGTTTCCCGTTTTACCACCACATCCGCCCGGCCGTCCCGGACAAACACAACGGCGGGGCGGGGGTAGCGGTTGTAGTTGTTGGACATGGAATAATGGTAAGCGCCGGTGCAAAGGACGGCCAGCAGGTCCCCCCTTTGCAGCCGGGGCAGTTCAATGTCCCGGATTAGTATATCTCCCGATTCACAGGCTCGTCCGGCAATAGTGACTTTTTCTTTAGCCGCCTCTTTTGCCTTGTTGGCCACTATGGCTTCGTATTTGGCTTCATACAGTGCCGTGCGCAAATTGTCGGTCATGCCGCCGTCTACCGCCACATAGCGGCGGATGCCCGGCACATCCTTAATGGTACCCACAGTGTAAAGCGTTGTTCCCGCTTCCCCCACAATGGAGCGGCCCGGTTCAACCAGCAGCTTCGGCGGGAGCAAATGGTGTTCAGCCGCTTTTGCTTTTACCGCCGACACAATCATTTCTACAAACTCTGTCAGGGAATGGGGTTTATCCTCCCGCAGGTAACGGATGCCGAAACCGCCTCCCAGGTCCAGCTCCCGGACGGAAGCCCCGGTTTTTTCCCGGATTTCCTGGATAAAGTCCATCATCACCTGGACTGCCAGCTGGAACGGTTTCAGGTCGAATATCTGGGAGCCGATATGGCAGTGAAACCCTGTAAACTGAATGTGCTTCATCTTTAAGGCTGCTTCCACCGCGGCCAGCGCCTGGCCGTCGGCCAGTCCCAGGCCGAACTTGGAGTCCAGCTGGCCGGTCTGGATATAATGGTGGGTATGGGCTTCAATGCCCGGTTTGACGCGGATTAAAATTGAAGCAGTCTTCCCGGCAGCCGCCGCCAGTTCGTTCAGCAGCTCCAGTTCGGACATGCTGTCTACCACAAAGCGGCCGACACCGATCTCCAGGGCAAAACGGATCTCGTCCGGCGTTTTATTGTTGCCGTGGTAGATCAACCTGCCGGCAGGGAAGCCGGCCACATGCGCCGTATAAATCTCCCCGCCGGAAGCCACGTCCAGCGCCAGGCCTTCTTCTGCCACCAGGCGGCACATGGCCGTAGTCAGGAAGGCCTTGCCTGCATAGGCTGCCTGGCTGTCGGGATACAGCGCGGCAAGAGTGTCGCGGTAGGCGGCGCAATTTTGCCGGATCAGCGCTTCATCCATGATATAAAGGGGCGTGCCGTACTGCTTAGCCAGTTCCACAGCATCACAGCCTCCGATTTCCAGATGCCCCGCCGCATTGATTTGCATTGTGCCTGTCAGAAACATTAAAATCCTCCTTCGCCACAAATACGAAACGGCCGACAGGTTGCTGTCGGCCGCAATTGTCGGTCGTACAGCCTCATCCCCTTTCGTGAGATAGCTCTCCACCGCATGCCAAGGGTAACATACGGTGACAGTCCGGCAGTTTTTCACTGACGGCCCAGCCACATGCCCGGGGAGACATGGGCTTCGGCGGTGTCCCCTTTCCCGGCAGTTCACCGAGCTCCCCGCTCTCACAACCGGTACTCTTGACTCACCGCGCCTCTACCTCACCGAGCGGTGAGGCATGCTTAAGTTTGCAAAGATTCTACCATACCGCAACCGGTCTGTCAATGCAGTGTATACAGGAAATATTACCTCGGTTAATTGCAAGTTTTATTGCCACCCATATTTTGGCACCTCTGATAATATTGCCATCTCATTAGCGGATCTATATCCATGAATTTTTCTTGGGTAATTATTCATCCAGTTCTCAATTCGCCTGAT
>JAAYLG010000032.1 GCA_012522075.1 Bacillota bacterium | reverse complement strand
TCAGGCGAATTGAGAACTGGATGAATAATTACCCAAGAAAAATTCATGGATATAGATCCGCTAATGAGATGGCAATATTATCAGAGGTGCCAAAATATGGGTGGCAATAAAACTTGCAATTAACCCTGACAAAGAGCTGGGGCAAAGATTATTGAATGTGCCCCGGCTAAGGTGATACAATGAAAGAAAACATTCCCAGGCAAACTTTCTTATTGTCAAAGCGGTGGCAACTGACGGAAGAAAAAAGTATAAACGGAATGGGAGTTGATGCAAGCGTGTATAAGAATTTATATCCTCATCTCTTTCAACCGTTGCGGCTGAAAGGTCTCATCATGAAAAACCGCATAATGTCCGCCCCCAATATGCTTTTTCATACGGTGGACGGCAGGCCGACACAGTATTACATAAGTTACCTTGAGCACAAGGCCAGGGGGGGAGCAGGCCTGGTAACACTGGGGGAAATTGCCGTTTGCGACGGCGCAAGCCATACCCCGCCCATGCAGTGGACATGGGACAACCTGCCTCTCTTTGGTGAAATGGCCGCCGCCATTCATGAACATGGGGCCCTGGCTGCGGTGGAATTGGTACACGGAGGGATGAGAGCCAACCCGCGATATAATACGGTGCCGATTAAAGGGCCTGTTGCCTGTGTCAACCATCTGGGAGCGGAAGTGCAGGCCATGACAGTGGAGGATATGGAACATGTTGCGGATGCTTTTGCGGAGGCCGCCGCCTTCTGGTACCATGCCGGTTTTGATGCCGTTCTCATTCATGCCGCCCATGGCTGGCTGATTCCCCAGTTTCTTTCTCCGCTGATCAACAAACGCACCGACGAGTACGGAGGCAGCCTGGAAAACAGGATGCGTTTCCCCCTTGCCATTTTGCGCAGAGTCAGGGAAAGGGTGGGTGACAGTAAAGTAATAATGTTGCGCCTGTCCGGTTCGGAAAGGCACCCGGAAGGATTTACTACAGATGATATTATTGCTTTTCTGGAAAAGGCACAGCAATACGTGGATTTGGCGGAAATCAGCACTGAAGGGGTTACAAACTATTTTGCCATCACGTACTCGCCGTGGGGCCAAAATGTTGAGCTGGCCGCGGCAATCAAAGCTGCAGGCAAGATTAATATTCCTATTTTTACTATCGGCTCTATCATGTCTCCGGAGCAGGCGGAAGACATTATCGCTTCGGGCAAAGCAGACGGTGTTTCCATGTCACGCGCCCTTTTGGCCGATCCTTTCCTGCCCAAAAAAGCCGCCCTGGGCAGGGCGGACGATATTGTGCCTTGTCTGCGCTGCTTAAACTGCACAGATAGTGACAATGCCAGAAGGCACTTGGTGTGCAGTGTGAACCCCCTGATTGGCAGAGAAGCGCGCCTTGGCTTTGCCGATACTATAGGAAAGGCGAACCGCCGGCTGAAAGTGCTGGTGGCAGGCGGAGGACCCGCCGGTATGCAGGCTGCAGTCACTGCCGGCGAGCGGGGGCATAACGTTATCCTGTGTGAAAAAAGCGATTCCCTGGGCGGACTGCTGAAATTACTCTCCCGCGACAGTCTGAAAAAAGACCTCCGGCGTTTTCTAGAGTACCTGTTGCGGCGTGTTGCCGTCGCAGGCGTGGAAGTAAGGCTGAATACGGAAGTAAACAGGGAACTTGTAGCCGCGGAGGCGCCTGATGCTGTTATTGTGGCTGTCGGCAGCCTGCCGCTGGTGCCGGACAGTATCAAAGGTATTGAAAAGGCAAAGCATATTACCAGCGCTTATCAAGAACCGGACAGCGCCGCTCGGAAAAATATTGTCATTATTGGCGGCGGCCTTGCCGGTGTGGAGAGCGGTCTTCACCTGGCGAACCTGGGGAAAAAGGTTACTGTGCTGGAAATGCTGCCGGATTATGCCACTGAAGCCGGGAACGTGTATCGGCTTGGCCTGCAGGCAAAGGCGAAAGAATTTGGCCTTACCATTATTACCGGAGCACGCTGCCTTGAGGTGGCTGACGGGAGCGTACGTTACAAAAAAGACGGACGGGAAAGTGAAGTGGAATGTGATGCCGTTTATTATGCCACGGGCATGGTAAGCTATACAGAGCCTTACTTTGATCTGGCGGATACGGCTCCCTTTGTTATCCCGGTGGGTGACTGCAAACAGGCCGGTAAAATTGACGGTGCCATCCATTCCGGTTATTTTGCAGCCCTGGATCTGGGCATGCTGTAAACGGCGGCGGTTTTTTCCGCCTGCCGGGAGAACATAAAGGACTGTACCTGTAGGGCAAACTAGCGGCAACGGCAATATATTATCCCAACCGGTACGGGAGCGGCCAAGGAGGCAACTATGGTTAACAAGGAGCGCTTGGTACAAACTTTTCTGGAGATTGTCCGGGTAAACAGCCAGACAAAAAAAGAACGGGCTCTGGCAGATTATCTTAAAACAAAACTGCAGGAATTGGGGCTTACAGTAACAGAAGACGGGGCCGGCGAGGCAATCGGCGGCAATGCCGGCAATGTAATAGGCATCCTGGAAGGAGCCGGGGATAAAAAAGCCCTCCTGTTTTCCGCCCACATGGACCGTGTGGCACCAGGTGAAAACATTAAGGCTGTCGTGGAAGGCGATATTATCAGAAGCGGCGGCGATACCATTTTAGGTTCCGATGACGGTGCAGGGCTGGCCGGTATTCTGGAGATGCTGCAAATAGTCAGAGAAAAACGGCTCCCGCACGGACGCATTGAAGTTGTCTTTACCATTGCGGAAGAAGGCGGGCTGAACGGAGCCAAGTACCTGGATACAGGGCAACTGGAGGCAAAACATGCCATTATCCTGGACAGTACGGGCAAAGCGGGTACAGTCATTAACCGGGCTCCCGCACAGGATGAAATTATTGCCAAAATAAAAGGCAGAGCCGCTCATGCAGGAGTTGAGCCGGAGAAAGGGATTAATGCCATTTTAGTTGCGGCAAAGGCTATCAGCAGAATGAGACTGGGGCGCATTGATGCGGAAACAACTGCCAATATCGGGATTATTACGGGCGGTATGGCAACCAACATTGTCCCGGACTATGTGGAAGTACGCGGGGAAGCCCGCAGCCTGGCGGAAGAGAAGCTTGCCGGCGTTACGGAAGCCATGGCCGGGGAATTCAGGGCGGCGGCAGAAGAAGAAAAGGCGCAGGTTGACCTGATTGTCAACCGTCTTTACCCGGCCTTCCACCTGCCGGAGGACCATGAACTGCTGCAGCTGGTAAGAAAGGCGGGGGAAGATTGCGGTATTCCTGTTACGTTTATGCCTACAGGCGGAGGCAGCGATGCAAATATTTTTAACGGTAAAGGAATTGCCGCCGTCAACCTGGCGGTGGGAAACGAAGAAGTCCATACGGTAAATGAATACCTGGTGATTCCCGAACTGATAAAAACGGTGGAAATGGCTGTTAAAATTGTTGAGTCGGCCTGAGCACACTTTGCGCCTGTCATGCATATAGTGGAATATGCTTGAGACATTTTCCG
Source organism: Bacillota bacterium (assembly GCA_012522075.1). Classification (GTDB taxonomy): domain Bacteria; phylum Bacillota; class Dethiobacteria; order Dethiobacterales; family Dethiobacteraceae; genus DUUE01. Next base: position 20,088 of record JAAYLG010000032.1, on the reverse strand, counting down.
GGGGGTGATGAAATGCGTGCTTTCGGGGCTGTTTCTCTTGTCCGCAAAGTAGCCGGTTTGGCCCTTGCTGTTGCAGGCATTGCCCTCGTTATTAATACCCTGCCGGGATACTTATGGATCTTACTGTTGGGTTTCGGCCTAATCTGGGCCGGCTGGAAGGTATTCCGGGCTGAGCGCATCTACTAGAAAGGAGGATCAACATGCGTTTCTATACTGTGAAAGTGCCGAAATTCCTTGGTAAAATCCTAAAAGGCATCTTGGGCATCTGGCAAAAATAAAAAAAGCGCGCAGGCGCTTTTTTTGTTGGTCATTTTTAGATGGCTCTTTTAATTTTGCCGGCTTTTAAGCAGCGGGTGCAGACGTTAACCCTGTGCGGAGTTCCGTTTATCAGAGCCTTTACTTTCTGCACATTTGCTTTCCAGTTTCTTTTTGTCTTGATGTTGGAGTGGCTGACGGAATGACCTGTTACCGTTCCCTTGCCGCAAACTACGCATCTTCTGGCCAATTTAGACACCTCCTTGCCTAAAAGCGGTTTACAGGGGTTAAAATAAGCATAATAAGCTAAAATCACTTTTTAAATTCTAACACAAGAGCAATGGCGGTTGCAAGTTAATATTTGGGCACGGCAGGAATTTTACCGCAGTGGATGGAATATCTATTCGAGTAAATGCGTATTTTTGCTTGCTAAACCTGAAAATGTATGTTATTAGTGTTTAGTAACGTATCCCGTGGAGTGCATAATAATGAGAGTAACAAAAGAGATGACAATTTTTGAGATCATCCGTGCGCACCCCCAGGCAGCTGCTGTTTTTGCAGTCTTTAACATGGCATGTAGCGACTGTATGGCTGTAATAGACGACACACTGGAGCAGGGTGCACGGCAGCACAGTATTGACTTGGAGCAGTTATTGATCAGGCTAAATGCACTGTTTGCGCAGGAGGGAAAAGAATGACCAACAGAATTGCAACTGACCTCGGTGAAGTGGTCATTGCGGAAGAACTGATTGCCACCCTTGCCGGAGTGGCGGCCATCGAGTGTTACGGCCTTGTTGGCATGTCACCGCGGGCAAAGCTTAAGGATGGCATAGCTGAATTGCTGGGCAGGGATAACTTGAGCCGCGGTGTGGAGGTAACACAGGACGAAGGCGGCCTGCGTGTCGATCTTTATATAATAGTTTCCTACGGGACAAAAATCCATGAAGTGGCAGCCAATGTCCAAGAGAAGGTTAAGTACACGTTGGAAAAACTGACCGGGCTTAATGTTGCACAGGTTAATGTACATGTTCAGGGTGTCAGGGTGACAGACAAATAGGAGGCAGAAGAATGGAGCAACTGAGTGGATCAGATCTTAAAGGGATGTTTATTGCCGGTGCACGCCTCCTGGAAAATAACAAGGAAATTATTAATGCCATGAACACTTTTCCTGTTCCGGACGGCGATACCGGTACCAATATGAGCCTGACCATGCGTTCGGCCTTAACGGAGATGCAAAAAATTTCCGTTGACACGATCGGCAATATAGGTTCGGCAATTGCCGGCGGTTCCCTCCTGGGAGCCAGGGGCAATTCAGGAGTAATCCTTTCCCAAATTTTTCGCGGTTTTGCCAAAATCCTGGAAGGCAAGGAAAAAATTACACCACGGGAATTTGCCGCCGCTCTGCGAAGCGGCACACATACTGCTTATAAAGCGGTAATGCGCCCGGTCGAAGGAACCATGCTGACCATTGTCCGCGAAAGTGCCAAAGCGGCACAGTTGGCAGCAGACAGGGGAGCCGGGTTTATACAACTCATGGAAGAGGTAGTGCAGCATACGGAAAAAGTTTTGGCCAAAACACCCGACATGCTTCCCGTTTTAAAAGAAGCAGGTGTGGTGGATGCGGGCGGCCGGGGTCTGTTGGAAATTTATAAGGGATTCCTAAAATATCTTAAAGGCGAAGAAATACCGATGGAAATTGCGGAGCCGGAAGCACCGCCGCCAAGACGGCCGCAAGATGTATTCCGTACCGAGGAGATAGAATTTGGTTATTGCACGGAATTGATCATCCGCGGCACACAGCTTGATCCGGGAAAAGTCCGGGAAGCTATCAGCCGCCTGGGGGATTCGGTCCTGGCCGTCGGTGACAACAATGCAGTAAAAATCCATATCCATACCAATAATCCCGGCCAGGTGCTGGAAAAGTGCATTGTTTTTGGCTCATTGCACAACATTAAAGTAGATAACATGCGGGAGCAGCATGCAGACCTGCTTGCTCTGGGGGCGGAGCAAAAACCGGAAGAGCCGGAAGAGATTGACGGGCTGGCGGTGGTGGCTGTTTCCGCCGGCGCCGGGCTGGAAGAAATTTTTCAGAGTCTGGGGGTGGTAAAAGTCATTCAAGGCGGACAAACAATGAACCCCAGCACCGAAGAAATTTTATCCGCGGTTAAGAATGTACCGCAGCGTGAAATCATTATCCTTCCTAACAATAAAAATATCATCATGGCAGCCAAACAGGTGAGTGAACTTTGTGACAAAAAAATCCGGGTAGTGGAAACACGTTCTATTCCCCAGGGAATAGCCGCCATGCTGGCTTTTTCTCCGGAAGCGGATTTGGCTGCAAATGTTGAAGCCATGGAGAAGGCACGGAAAAATGTCAAATCGGCGGCAGTTACCTATGCCGTCTGCGACAGCAAGGTGAACGGGCTGAAAATCCAAGCCAATGATATTATCGGCTTGCTTGAAGACGATATCGTCACAGCCGGTCAGGATATAAATGCTACAGTCAAGACATTGCTGGCCAAAATGGTTGATGAGGAAGCGGAAGTTATTACTCTATATGCCGGTGAAGCGGTGTCGGACGAAGTGGCAGCCAGCTTGTTGCAGGAACTGGAAAGCATTTACCCCAACCAGGATGTGGAGCTCTATTCCGGAGGCCAGCCTTTTTATTACTATCTTGTTTCCGTAGAGTAAAAAAGCTTAAGAAAGGATGTTTTCTTTGACAGTTAAAATAATTACCGACAGTACTGCTGATTTGCCGCAGGGGTTGGCAGATCAGCTTGGGATTACGGTGGTACCGCTTAAAGTTCATTTTGGTGAAGAAGAATATCTTGATTGGATTGACCTGGACTCAGACGCTTTTTATGCCAAACTGCTGGCGGAACGGACGGTACTGCCGCGCACATCGCAGCCGGCACCGGCTGATTTTGAAGCTGTGTACAAAGAGGCTGCCGCAGAGCATAAAAGCATTATTTCCATCCACCTTTCTTCTGAATTAAGCGGTACGTACCAGTCTGCCGTGCTTGCCAAAAATTCGCTGCCGGAGCTGGATATTACCGTGGTAGACTCTCGACTGGCCAGTATGGCTTTCGGCATCGTGGTGCTGGAAGCAGCCCGTGCGGCACGTGCCGGTCGCAGTAAGGAAGAAATCCTGACACAGATCAACAGGCAACTGTCTCGGGTTCGGGTGTATTTTGCCGTTGATACGCTGGAATACCTGCAGCGCAACGGGCGCATCGGCAAGGCGGCTGCCTGGGTGGGCGGTCTGTTAAATGTCAAACCGCTGTTAACATTAAAAGACGGCATTGTTGTTCCCAAGGAAAAGGTCAGGGGCAAAACAAAAGCGCTGGAACGCTTGCTGGAACTGGTGCAGGAAGAAGCGGACGGGCCGATTGGCGGTAAAGCTGTTGTTTTACACGGCAATGAACCGGTAAAAGCCGGGGAGTTAACTGAAAAGCTGCAGCAGCGTTACAACTTTTCCGAAGTCATAGTTTCTTCCATTGGTGCTGTGATCGGAACACATACCGGGCCGGGAGTACTTGCCGTCTGTGTACTGCAGGAAGACAAATAACATGAAAAAGCAATCTGCTAAATTAAAAAATGCCTGGGAATTAATCCCAGGTATTTTATTTTGCTTTTGTGAGAAGTTATAGATTTTCAGGAAAACAATACTAGCATACAGGCATTGTCACGAGACATACTAAAGACACAAACAAAAGGAGGTGAAGAATCATGGCAACAAACAAAGTCAATCAAACTGGCCGTAACCGTATTCTTGTCAGCGGTGCCGAGCAGGCTTTGAACAAATTCAAATATGAAATCGCCAGCGAACTGGGTCTGGATTACAATGGTGACAAAGGGAACCTGACATCCCGGCAGAACGGTTATGTCGGCGGTGAGATGGTTCGTAGGATGATTGCCCAGGCTGAATCTCAAATGGCTGGCGGTGGCACCCCGCAAGTCTAGCGACTAAAAGTACATTTCCACATATACAAAGCGGAAGGTACATAATACTTTCCGCTTTTTTTGTCAGCAGCAAAAAAGCATGATAAGATAAATTTAAGCCAATTGGTAAAAAAAGCCCTTCGGGCGGGGAGTCCCGAAGGGTGGGAGAGGAGAAACCGGAGGAAGAGCTTATGGGGAATATGTTGTACTCCTATTATGAACGCAAAAAAGCCGAGTTATACATCCACTTGGCAGGTAATATATGGTAAATTGGAGGTGCGGATGAGATGCGTATTATTGCCGGAGCGGCCAAAGGGCGGCGGTTGAAAACGCGTAAGGGAATGGAAACACGACCCACTGCAGACATGGTTAAAGAGTCTTTATTTAATATCATTGGCGGAAGACTGCCGGAAGCACGTTTTCTGGATCTTTTTGCCGGCAACGGAGGGGTGGGGTTGGAAGCATTGAGCCGCGGTGCCGCTTTCTGCCTTTTCATTGAAAAAAATGTCCAATGTGTTAAAATTATTAAAGATAATCTGCAGTTGTGCGGGCTGCAACATTTGGCGGAAGTAAGGCAGGGAGAACTCCCGGCTGCCTTAAGCGGCCTTCAACTGCAGTTTGACGTGGTTTTTCTGGACCCGCCCTATCATAGCCCGGCTTTAAAAACAACAGTGGAAAAAATCTCGCAGCTACACCTGCTTGTGCCGGAAGGGCTTTTAATTGCAGAACACCACCGGCAGGACAAAGACTGGTTTGCAGAGACAAAATGGCAGCTTGTGCGCGAAAAAAAATACGGAGAAACAATTTTGACTTTTCTTGTGCCGACAGCCGCTGCTGCAGGCAAAAGGGAGTGAAAAAGTGACGATAGCAATATGTCCGGGGAGTTTTGACCCGCCTACCAACGGTCACCTGGATATTATCGGGCGGGCCAGTCGCATTTTCGGCAAAGTAATTGTCGCTGTCCTGGAAAATCAGCGCAAAACGCCGCTTTTTTCCGTGAACGAGCGTGTGATGATGCTAAAGCGGTTAATGACGTCTTATCAAAATGTGGAAGTTGATTCTTTCCAGGGGCTTTTAGTAGATTATGCGAGGCTGAAAAATGCCACTGTGCTGATTAAAGGCCTGCGAGGTATGGGCGACTTTGAGTATGAACTGCAAATGGCTCTGGTGAACCGCAAACTTGCACCGCAGGTGGAAACCCTTTTTATGATTACAAATAACGATTATTCTTATCTCTCCAGCAGTATTGTCAAGGAAATTGCCGCTTATGGCGGGGACATTTCCGCCCTGGTACCGGCGGAGATCCGGGATCTGGTCCTGCAGAAAATCCGGGCTAACGACGAAAAACAGCAATTTTAAAGCCGTGGTAAAGATGAAGGGCAATTCCCACGATGAGCAGGGCGGCGCTTGACAGGAGGAAGAGCCGGCTCATAAAGAATATGCGGGCAAAATGTACCATGCCTCCTGCCTGCTGCAGGCGGGCAAAAGCGGGGAGAACGGCTGTAATAACAGCCAGCGGCCCCATTAAGAGCCATGTGTAGAGGGCGGCGAGTGTGGCGTGCAGCAGGCGGGCGAAAAAGTAAGGGACAGGGCTTAAGTCCGTATCGCTGATAATGCTGGCCACCTGTGCATAAACCGACAAGCCGCTCCAGGCGATAATGCTTCCTACCACCATCACTTTTTGCATCAGGGGGACGGCTGCCGCTTGCCCTGCCAGTTCGCAGCCGAGATCAATTTCAAAAATACCGCTGATAAGGGCGGGGACCAAGCTGCTGTCCAGACCGAGCGGGCCCAGAATTGCCATTAGCCCCCTCCCCAAGAGACCAATAACACCTGCGATTGTCAGGATGCGGATTAAAACGGAAAAAAGGATAATAAAACCGCCGACTAAAAGCAGGCTGTTAATGGAATTGCGGATGGCATCGCCCATCAATTGTCCAATGGGACGGCCGTCTTTCTGCCTGGCAGCAGCCAGTGCCTGCAAAGCGCGGCCCAGGATACTGCCGTAACTTTGTTTTTCCCGGGTAGCGGGCCTGTTTTTGCCGTAAAAACGGAGGAAGAAGCCGGTGGTAATGCTTGAAAGATAATGAGCCGCACTGATCACAAAAGCCACATCGGGGCGGCCCAGCATCCCCACGGCCACAGCTCCGGTCATAAAAAGGGGATCCGCCGTATTGGTAAAGCACATCAGGCGCTCCCCTTCAACTTTGCTTACCAGTTCCTCCCGGCGGAGGCGCGCCGTCAGGATGGCGCCAATGGGAAAGCCGGAAGCCAGGCCCATGGCCAGCACGAAAGAACCGACACCGGGGACATTAAAAAGAGGCCGCATCAGTGGCTCAAGCAGTACACCGAGAAAATGGACCACACCCAAGCCCATCAAAATTTCCGAACCGATAAAAAAAGGCAGCAGGGCCGGAAAAACAATATTCCACCAGATGGTTAGTCCTTTAACTGCGGAGGCAAAAGCATCCTCAGGATATAACACCATGGAAACTGTGAGGGCAACTGCAACTGCCGCGGGGAGATAAGTTTTGAGGGGGCGCGCAAAAAAGTGCCTGGTGTTCATGACTCCTCCTACGGTATAATTATTTGGGGAACAGTAATATATATAGTTAAAACTGCGGGAGTATGCCGATTGGGGAAGTGAGCACTTGCGGTCGGGAAGAAAAAAAGTAGGATTGGCGCTGGGCGGTGGCTCTGCACGCGGTTTTGCCCATATCGGGGTATTGAAAGTCCTGGAGGAAGCCGGCATCAGCGCAGAGATCGTGGCAGGCAGCAGTATGGGCGCCGTGGTCGGCTCCCTCTACTGTGCCGGGGTGCCACTGTCCGTTATGGAACGCCTTGCCACTTATTCCAGGCGCGGCCTTTGGACAGACTGGACATTCCCGCGTATGGGGCTTTTGGCCGGTGACAGACTCGAGCAGTTGTTGCTGCTGCTCACTCGCCGCAAGACTTTTCAGGCATTGGACAGGTGTTTTGCCGCTGTTGCCTGTGACTTGTGCAGCGGGAAAAAAGTTGTTATCCGCGACGGTGTAGTGGCGCGTGCCGTCAGGGCGTCCGCTGCCATTCCGGGGATTTTCAGGCCGGTGGAAGACGGAGAAAAGGTGCTTGTTGACGGCTCGGTTGTAGAGCGCGTTCCGGCGCCAACGGCACGGGAGCTCGGCGCGGACATAGTTATTGCCGTAGATGTGGGACTTTACCTGACGAACCAAAAGCCGCAGCATTTGCTCGATGTGATCAGCCAGAGCCTGGATGTGTTGCAGCGTGATTTATGCCGCTATACGCTGGATGAGGCGGATATAGTTATCCGCCCGGAGCTCCAGGAAATAGCGCCGGGACATTTCCACCGGGCTGCGGAAGCAATCCGGGCCGGAGAAGAGGCGGCCAGGAAAGAATTGCCGCACATCAGGAAAATACTTTGCGGAAAGGAACACCATGCGCAAGTTACTTAAAGCCTTTGCCATTGCTGCTCTGGGAGCGGCATTGCTTTTTTCCCGCACCGGGTATTTTTTGGTACGCCCCGGCTCGGCGGAAGATTTGTCCCGTATTGTCACTGTGGAACAAAAAGCGGGCGCAGATGCAGGCTCTTTCTACTTGGTAACCGTTACACAGCAGTCCGCCTCGCCCATGTTGTTGTTTTTCGGACTTCTTGATCCCATTGTGGATGTGCGGCAGAGAAGCAGAGTGGTTCCCCCGGGCATGGATCTGAAGGAATACAGGAAACTGATGGTGCGGTGGATGGAAGAAAGCCAAAACCTGGCTAAAGTAATCGCCCTGCGCGAGTTGGGTTATGAAGTGCCAATTACGAGTGACGGTGTGGAAGTGGTACAGGTTGAGAAAAACAGCCTGGCAGAAGGCATTCTTTTCCCCGGTGATATTATTACCGCTGTTGACGGGAAAACTGTTTACCTGACAAATGAATTGATGGACATAGTCCAGTCCCGGCCGGTCGGGGAAACTGTCCGCTTGCAAGTTCTCCGTAACGGGGAAGAAAGGGAAGTAACCGTTCCCACTACCAGTCATACTGAACTGCCTGGGAAAGCGGCTATTCGTGTCCTGATTAAGACCTTAAACTGGCAACCCGTTCTCCCTTTTCAGATTGAGATTGAAGTGGGGGAAATTTCAGGTCCTTCCGCCGGTCTCATGTTTGTGCTGGAAATTTTAAACCAGCTTGATCCGCGGGACCTGACAGGCGGCTATAAAATAGCCGGCACAGGAACGATAAATTTGTCAAGGAAGATAGGACCCATCGGCGGCGTCCGGCAGAAAGTGAGGGCGGCGGAAGAAGAAAGGGCGGATTATTTCCTTGTTCCCCTGGAAAATTATGAAGAGGCAAAGACGGCAGTGCGCAGCATTACCTTAGTCCCGGTAGGGACGCTGGACGATGCACTGCGTTTTCTTTCCAATCTGGAAAAGCGGTGAAAAATGTTGTATTTGACGGGAAAGACGTGAAAAAGCAAATTGTTGACAATGAATTTATTCCTCTATATAATAAAGTTTAGCGCAAGTGAGGTGTGTATTTCCCCGATGAAAATAGATGTAGCCGCGTTAAAAAACGCGCCCGGCAAAATATTTACTTATACTTTCACCGTTGCTCCCGGTTATTTGCAGGCGGAAGGGGAGACAACACTGCTTACGCCGCTTGCAGTTGACCTGGAAGCAATGTACTGTGAAGGGAAAGTAATTGTCAAGGGAAACTTGCGGACAAAGGTAAAAATGACGTGCAGCCGCTGTTTGCAGCAATTCTCATCGGACTTTTATGAAGAATTCGAGGACGAAATCCCTCTGGAGCAGGAAACGGAAATTGACCTTACCGGGGTTATCAGTGAGCTTTTTCTGACCGCTCTGCCGTTTAAACCATTGTGCCGGGAAGCATGTAAGGGGTTATGTCCAGTCTGTGGTACCGATCTGAATGTGAAACAGTGTGGCTGTCCGGCAGAAGATGTAGACCCGCGGCTCGCAGTTTTGAAAAAGTTCTCTGCCCATAGTTAGCTTGAGGAGGTGGATTTGGTTGGCAGTTCCAAAAAGAAAAACGTCGAAACAGAGAAAAAACAAGCGTAGGACACACTGGAAACTGACAGTTCCTGGCTTGGTCTCATGTCCGCAGTGTCACGAACCCAAACTGCCTCACCATGTTTGTGTCCATTGCGGTTACTATAAAGGCGAAGAGGTTGTAGAAACAGAATAGCAAACAGCAACAATTACTCTCCTGAGGAAGGAGGGTTTTTGTTATCAGGGGATAATTTCCTACGGGAAAGCACGCCTGTACCAATTATTCAGAGTGAGGTGAGCGGAGTGATCAGAGCGGCACTGGATGTCATGGGGGGGGACAATGCACCGGCTGAAATTGTTACCGGTGGATTGCTGGCTGTGAATGAACTGCCGGATCTGCAGCTGATTCTTGTTGGTCCGCAAGCCGTCCTGGAAAAACATCTTGCCGGAAAATCTTTTCCCACTGAGCGGGTAAAACTGGTGCATGCACCGGAAGTTATTACTGCCGATGAGGCTCCGGTTTTTGCAGTCCGCAGAAAAAAAGAATCTTCCATGATAAAAGCTATCCAGATGGTTCGTGACGGTGAGGCTGATGTCATGCTTTCCGCAGGCAATACTGGCGCCTTGATGGCCGGCAGTTTACTAATTACGGGGCGGATTGAGGGAGTGGAACGCCCCGCCCTTACCGTTGTTGCCCCCACTTTTAAAGGCGGCAATGTTGTCCTTTTGGATGTGGGTGCCAATATGGATGCCAAAGCGGAGCATTTATTGCATTATGGTCTGATGGGTAAAATATATGCCCGTGAAGTTCTGGGGAAAAATGGCCCCAGCGTGGCCTTGCTGAACGTGGGGCAGGAAAAAATTAAAGGCAACGAACAGGTAAAAAAGGCTTATTCCCTTATGCAAGATTACCTGCCCGGTTTTGCCGGAAATGTGGAAGCCCGCGATGTGCTTTACGGAGTGGCTGATGTGGTAATCTGCGACGGTTTTGCCGGCAATATTATGTTGAAAACAATAGAAGGGGTGGCATCGGGTATTTTTGCCACTCTGAAAGAAGTATTCACAGCAAGCCCTGTCACAAAGCTGGCGGCGGCAATCCTTTTGCCTGCACTAAAAAAAGCCCGTGCTAAGCTAGATTATGCCGAATACGGCGGTGCACCCCTTTTGGGCGTTGCTGTTGCCTGTATTAAATGTCACGGTTCTTCCAAAGCACGCGCCATTCGCAGTGCCATTGTCACCCAGGCTTACCGTTATGTTCTCCATAATGTAAGCGGCCAGATCAGGCAGGAAATGGCCCGTCTTGCCGGCCGCCATGATTAATAGGGTTGTGCTTTACACGTGAATGCATCTGTTAAGGAACCGGTTGTCTCCGTGGACGGGTGGTAACCGGGCATAAAAAAATTTTTATCCCGGCAATTGCATTTATTGCCGGCATTCAGTACTATCATAGTGGGAGGAGGTGAGAATAATGGATATCTTTGAAAAAGTTAGAGGACTTATTTGTGAGCAATTAAACGCCGACGAGGCCGAAATATCGATGGATACCACTTTCGAGGACCTGGATGCGGATTCCCTGGATATTGTGGAGTTGGTGATGGCCCTCGAGGATGAATTTAATCTCGAAATTTCCGATGAAGAAGTTGAAAATATTAGGACTGTGGGAGATGTTGTGCGATACATAGAAGCCCACGTCTAAGGCGTAAGATAAAAGAAGCCCTGCGCCCGCAGGGCTTCTTTTGAAAGATAGGAGAAAGATTTGAGTTTAAGAGATGAAAAAAGATCTTACCGTGCTGCTTGCGAAAAGCTTTCATATTGCCCCGCGGCAAAAAGAGCTGTACCTCCAGGCATTGACACATTCTTCCTATGCCCATGAGCATAACTTGGGCGGAAACACCCATAACGAACGTCTGGAATTTTTGGGTGATGCCGTTCTGGAGTTGGCTGTTTCGGAAATACTTTACCATCGTTTCCCCCGGCTCCCCGAGGGGAAACTGACGCGTTTCCGGGCCGGCCTGGTTTGCGAAGAATCTCTTGCCCGGTTGGCCGAAAAATTACAGCTGGGATCTTACTTGCGCCTGGGCAGGGGGGAAGCGGCAAGCGGGGGGCGGCGGCGCCCTTCCCTCTTGGCCGATGCTTTGGAAGCTTTGCTTGGTGCAATTTATTTGGATCAAGGCTTTGCTGCAGTCCGCGACGTGGTGGAAAAGCTTTTTCAACCTCTTTTACACGAACTTGAGGACGGCGGCCTTATCAACGATTTTAAAACATTGCTGCAGGAGTATACACAGGCAAAAATGGGTGTTACACCGGAGTACATCATTGTGGACGAATGCGGGCCGGACCATGAAAAAATTTTTACCGCGCAGCTTTTACTGGACGGCAGAAGCTACGGCGAAGGCAGCGGTCGCTCCAAAAAGGAAGCGGAGCAGGAGGCTGCCAGAGAGGCATATGAACGGCTGGTGAACGGTAAATAACTGTCAACAGCCGTACAGGGCGGCAGGAAAGTTATTTTACGGCAGCGAATATAAAACACGGTAACAGCGGACATTTGCCCTTGTCCAACCTGCTTGTGACCAAGCAGGTCTTTTTATAGCGGTCGGCTTACAGTGTGCCATGCGGGGAGGGAAATACTTTGCTCGTAAAAAGACTGGAGCTGGGCGGTTTCAAATCCTTTGCCGAAAAAACAGTTTTTACCTTGACACCGGGGATAACGGTTATTGTGGGGCCGAACGGCTGCGGGAAAAGCAATATTGCCGATGCTTTCCGTTGGGTTCTGGGAGAGCAGTCAGCACGCTACCTGCGCGGCCTGCGGATGGAAGACATCATTTTTAACGGAACCACCCAGCGGAAACCGTTAAATTACGCGGAAGTTTCTGTTACTTTTGACAACACAGACGGCACCTTGTGTCTTGATTACCAGGAAATTACCGTTACCAGGCGCCTCTACCGCAGCGGCGAAAGTGAATACCTCCTGAATAGGCGGCCGTGCCGCCTCCGGGATATACTGGAGCTATTCATGGATACGGGGGTGGGCAAGGAAGCTTATTCCTTTATCGGGCAAGGGCGGATTGAGGAGATTATTACCGCCAAGCCGGAAGAGAGGCGCCAGATTTTCGAGGAAGCGGCGGGGATTGCCAAGTATAAGGCACGAAAAAGGGAAGCACAGCGACGCCTGGCGGAAACGGCGGAAAACCTGCTGCGTGTGGGCGATATTATTACTGAACTGAAAGCGCAACTGGAACCGCTGCAAGTTCAGGCCGAACAGGCGCAAAGTTATCTTGCCTACCGGGAAAAATTGAAAGCACTGGAAGTTGATGTGCTGGTTGCGGAAGCAAAAAAGCTGCGTGCAAGGCGGGATGAGGCGGAAGAGAAAGCAAAAGCTGCAGCCGATGAACTGCGCACAGGCCAGGCGGCGCTTAACCGGCTGGAAGCCGGCCTGGCCGAAAAGCAGCTGCGCCTTGATGAAGCGCAGGAAGCGGCTGCCGCAGAAAGGCAAAAACTGCAGCAGCTGTCTTCCGAACTGGAAAAATTGCAACGTCAGCTTGCTGTCCGCGCGGAAAAGCGCAGCAATATAGAAAAACAGCTTGAGGAAGCACAAGCGGCTATGCAGGAACTGGAAGTGCAGGCGAAACAACTGACTGCGGAAAAAGAGCTGCTTGGAGCAAAGCAGTCCAGGTTGCACTCCCTGCTGGCCGTCGCAGAAAAAGAACTGACGGCGGCGGAAGCCAAATTGCGGGCACTGGAGAATTCACCGGAGGAGCAGCGGGCAGGGGCTGTGCAAGCGGAACTGGCCGGGCGGCAGGAAGAAAGACGCAAGTTGCAGTCTGTTTATGACAGGCTCGTCCTGGAAAAAATACAGCTGGAAGAAAAAAACACGCTTCTTGCTGCCAGGCGGGAAGAAAAACACCGCGAAATGCAGTCTCTGCAGCGAGAATTGGCGGCGCTACGGGAAAAAGCAGACTTGAAACGCATGCAACTGCAGGAGTTAAAGGAGCAAATGACGGCACAAACCAAGGAGCTTGCCGCACTCCGGGTGTCCCGGGAAAAGTGCCAGAAAAAACTGCAGGAAGCGCAGGAAAAACTGTCCGGCCTGCAAAACCGGTTGTCTGTGCTGCAGGAGCTGGATACGGCCATGGACGGCTATTACCAGGGGGTAAAAACTGTCCTGGCGGCTGGGGAAAAAACTTTGCCGGGCATCTACGGGACGGTGGCCGATGTAATTACTGTCCCGCCCCGTTATGTGACGGCGCTGGAAGCCGCTTTAGGGCCGGCACTGCAGCATCTGGTGGCGGAAAATGAAGAAGCCGCCAAAAGGGCCATTGCCTATTTAAAAAGGACAAGAGGCGGGCGGGCAACCTTCTTGCCTCTTGCCATCCTTTCCGCCCCACCGGGGCGGCGGCAGCCGGAACTGGAAAAGCTGTCGGGATATCTTTGCTGCGCCGCCGAGGCGGTAAAGACTGATGCCAAATTTCTGCCGGTAGTGGAAGCATTGCTTTCCCGTATTCATCTGGTCAGCGACATGGATGCGGCACTGGCGGCGGCCCGTATTCTGCATTTCCGTGAACGGGTGGTCACGCTGGAAGGTGATGTTATCCAGCCGGGCGGCGCCATGAGCGGCGGGTTTGCCAAAAGGGAAGGAGGCATCCTGGCACGGCGCAGGGAGAAGGCCGAACTGCAGGTGGCAATTGCTGCAGAGACAAGAAAGCTGCAGGCGCTGCAGGAAGACATTAATGGCCTGCTCCGGCGGCAGACCGACCTGGAAGAGCAAAACAGAATGACAGGGGAAAGATTGCAGCAGGCACAATTTACGGTCAAACTTGCCGAACAGGAAATGTCATACAGGCAAAGGCAACTGGTTGCCCTGGAAGCTGAAGCTTCTGGCTTAACGACCGCCGTGGCTGCAGCCGAGAAGGAGCTTGTGGAGCATCGGGCTGCGCTGCAGGAGGCTGCAGAAAAACTGGCCCAGGCCGGCGAGGAGGAAAACACCCTCAAGGTTGAACTGGCGCACCTGAGCGGTGTGCTGGCTGCACGGGAGCAGGAAAAAAGGGCCCTGCAGGCGCATTATACTGAATGTCGTGTCCGCCTGGCTTCGCTGCGGCAGCAGGAAGAACACCTGGAGCTGGAGGCGGAGCGCTTGCGCCGTGAGCTTGCACGCCTGCAGGAAAAGCGTGGCTTAAAGTTGTCTGAAATCGGCAAGGCCCGTGAACTGCTTTCTGAAATTGCCGCTTTGACGGAAGAAGACAGAAAAGCGGCCGCCGAACTGGAAAAAAGCTATCATAAGCTGGCCACCGGCCTCATGCAGCGTGAAAACAGTATCAAACAGCTGCAGGCCGTCTTGCGGGAAGAAACTGAAAGGCTCCGCGGCCTGGAAAAGTCACTGTCGGCTCTGGAAAGAAAAAAAAGCCGCCTGGAGCTGGAAAAGGAGCGGCTGGAGGGTGAATTGCAGCTAATTTGTAACCGGCTACAGGAAAGCTGGGAACTGGATTTAAGCACGGCGGAAAAAACGGCACGGCCTGTACCGGACCTGGCGGCGGCACAAGAAGATATCCGCCGGCTGAAATTATCAATTCAAGAATTGGGCACTGTAAACCTGGGTGCCATTGATGAATTTAAGCGGGTGGCGGAGCGGGTAGATTTCCTCACCGCCCAGAAACAGGACCTGGTTGCGGGTGAAAAAGATCTGCTGGCCATTATTGCCGAGCTGGACAGCCGGATGGAAGAAAAGTTTGCCACTACTTTTACAGGTATTAACACCAGTTTCAATCAGGTTTTCCGGGAATTATTCGGCGGCGGACGCGCCCGGCTGTTTCTGACCGACCCTGATAATCCTCTGGAAGCCGGTGTGGAAATTGTTGCCCAACCACCGGGGAAAAAGCTGCAGCATCTTTCCCTGCTTTCCGGTGGGGAGAAAGCGCTTACGGCTATTGCTCTGTTTTTTGCTTTTCTGAAAGTGCGCCCCACACCCTTTTGTATCCTGGATGAGATTGAAACCGCCCTGGATGATGCCAATTTGGCCAGGTTTTGCACTTATCTTAAGGATTTTGCGCGGCAGACGCAGTTTATTCTCATCTCACACCGGAAAAAAACCATGGAACAGGCTGATATCCTTTATGGTGTGACTATGGAAGAGTCCGGAGTCTCCAAAATCATTTCTGTCCGCCTGCGTGACGACAAAAACAGTGCTGCAGCCGGCGCCTGACAGCCTGCATTTGCCTGCGGCAAGACGCAAAAAGCGGGAGAAAGGATGAAAAAGCATGGGATTTTTAAGTAAAATTAAAGCAGGGTTGCAAAAGACACGCAGCAGCCTGATGGCGCGCTTGGAAGGGCTATTTGTCCGCAATACCTTTGATGAAGCATTTTACGAAGAATTGGAAGAAATATTAATTGGTGCCGATGTGGGAGTGGAGACCACGCTCCTCTTGGTGGAAAAATTACGTGCAAAAATACAGGAAGAAAAAATCAGAGACGGGGACAGAGTAATAGAGGTGCTGAAAGAATTGATTTTGGATATCCTGGGACGGGAAACGACGCCCCTGCAGCTTGACGGTACCGGGCCGGCTGTTATACTTGTTCTGGGGGTAAACGGTGTGGGCAAAACTACTACCATTGGCAAACTGGCCAAGCTTTTCCGGGCTGAAAATAAAAAAGTCCTGCTGGCGGCAGGCGACACTTTCCGTGCTGCAGCCGGTGAACAGTTGCAAATCTGGGCGGAACGTTCCGGCAGCGAACTGGTTAAGCATCAGCAAGGGGCCGACCCGGCCGCCGTTATTTTTGATGCCATAACCGCCGCCGTCTCCCGCGGTTACAATGTGGTACTCTGCGACACGGCGGGTCGTTTGCACAACAAGGCAAACCTGATGGCGGAATTGAAAAAAGTCCACAAGGTGGTGGAAAAAGCGTTGCCCGGTGCGCCGCATGAAGTTCTTTTGGTACTTGATGCCACAACAGGGCAGAATGCTTTGGCACAGGCACAGGTTTTTCATGAGGCGGCGCCTCTTACCGGTTTGGTGCTGACCAAACTGGACGGAACGGCAAAAGGCGGAATAGTGATTGCTATTGCCCAAAAGCTGCAGATCCCGGTTAAATATGTGGGCGTGGGAGAAGGTATTGACGACCTCCTGCCTTTTAATCCGGCAGAATATGTAGAAGGGCTTTTTGCCGCACACACCTAATGGACAGCGGTAAAAGCCCGACTCCCCGTGCTTGCAGCAAAACTTTTGTTGGTTTATACTAAGCTGTAAAGTATTTTTACTTTACAGAGATGTCAGGATGTGCTACAATGCTTGAGGATACTACGCGGACCAATTTGCTGTATGACTTCTACGGCAGTCTGCTGACAGGACGACAGCGGGAAATACTGGAGCTATATTACCAGCATGATTTAAGCTTGGCGGAAATTGCCGACAACACCGGTATTTCAAGGCAGGCGGTACATGATGTGGTTAAACGGGCCGTCCGGGCGCTGGAAAAAGCGGAAGAACGCCTTGGTTTGGCAGCCAGGTTTGTCGCCCAGGAAAAAGACTTGCGCCGCCTGCAGCAACTGTTGTCTGGCAAGACGGTGACGGAAGAACAGCGCCTGGAAGCACTGCAGATTGTGGAGAAACTACTGGAATAAAGCGGGGAGGTAAAGCATGCTTTTTGAAAATTTATCCGCCAAGCTGCAGGACACTTTTAAACGTCTGCGCGGCAAAGGGAAACTGTCGGAAAAAGATGTGGATGCCGCCCTGCGGGAAGTACGCCTGGCCTTGCTGGAAGCAGATGTAAACTATAAAGTGGTCAAAGATTTTATTGCCGCCGTCAAAGAGCGTTCTCTGGGCAGTGATGTCATGGCCAGCCTAACACCGGGACAAACGGTCATCAAGATTGTCCATGAAGAATTAACCCGGCTGATGGGGGAGCAGGCAGCCAAACTCACGAAAGCCAAAAGCCCGCCGACAATTGTTATGCTGGTGGGCCTGCAGGGTTCGGGAAAAACCACTTCCGCGGCGAAACTGGCAAGCCTGCTGAAAAAGGGCGGCGGCAACCCGCTGCTGGTGGCGGCGGATATTTATAGGCCGGCTGCCATAAAACAGTTGCAGGTCCTGGGTGAACAGGTTGCCGTCCCCGTCTTCCAGCTTGGAGGACAGGACCCGGTGCAGATTGCCCGGGCGGCACTGGAATATGCCAGGAAGCATAGTCATGATTACCTGCTGGTAGATACGGCGGGAAGACTGCATGTGGATGCTGAGCTGATGGAGGAGCTGGCCCGTATGCAGGCCGCGCTGCAGCCGCAGGAGATTCTCCTGGTGGTGGATGCCATGACCGGCCAGGATGCTGTGACAGTGGCAAAAGCTTTTCAGGAAAAACTCATGCTTTCGGGAATAATTCTGACAAAACTGGACGGCGATACCCGCGGCGGAGCCGCCTTGTCTGTACGGGCTGTCACGGGGTGCCCGGTGAAATTTGCCGGCTTGGGTGAAAAGACGGATGCCTTTGAGCCGTTTTATCCCGACAGGATGGCTTCCCGTATTCTGGGCATGGGCGATGTGCTGACGCTGATTGAAAAAGCACAGGCCGCTATTGATGAGGACAAGGCGCGGGAGATGGAAAGAAAACTGCGCAGGCAGCAGTTTACCCTGGAAGATTTCCTGGAGCAAATGCAGCAGTTGCGTAAAATGGGGCCCCTCTCCCAGCTGGTGGAAATGCTGCCGGGGGTGGGCGGCCTGGGGAAAAAACTAAAGGGGCTGCAGGTGGACGAAAAGGAATTTAAAAGAGCGGAAGCTATTATCCTATCCATGACCAAGAAAGAACGCCTTAACCCTTCCATAATTAACAGCAGCCGCCGGAAGCGCATTGCCGCCGGGAGCGGTACGCGCATACAGGATGTTAACAACCTGCTGAAGCAGTTTGAAATGATGCAAAAAATGCTTAAACAGTTCAGCAAGCTGGAAAAAGGAAAAAGCAGAAGTCGAGGCCATGGCAGGTTCCCCTTTATGTAAATTTTGTTGCTTACTGTAAGGAGGTGACAGGAATGGCAGTACGGATTCGCTTGAAAAGAGTTGGAGCAAAAAAGCGTCCTTTTTACCGCATCATAGTGGCCGATTCACGCTCACCGCGTGACGGGGCCTTTATCGACGAGCTCGGTTATTACAATCCGACTACGGAGCCCGTGACGCTCTCCATCAATGCGGAAAAGGCGGAATCATGGCTGAAAAAAGGCGCACAGCCTTCTGACACGGTCAAAGCGCTGCTGGCAAAAGCCGGTATTGTAAAATAGTCAATGATCGGACGGTGACGATTGGGAATGAAAGAGTTGTTACTGTTCATCGCCAAAGCTCTGGTGGACCATCCGGACGAAGTACGCGTGGAGCAGACGGAGGATGACCGTGCAATTATCCTTGAACTGCATGTAGCGCCGGAAGATATGGGAAAAGTTATTGGCAAACAGGGACGTATTGCCAAGGTAATCCGGACTGTAATCAACGCAGCCTCCGCTGCGGAGAAAAAACGCGTAATGGTGGAAATTGTCCAGTAGGCGGTGATCCGGTGGAACAGACGGCAGCCATTGGCAAAGTGGTGACAACATTCGGCGTAAAAGGCGCCCTGAAAGTAATGCTGCTTTCTGATTTTCCTGAACGGATAAAAATGCTGAAACAAGTTTTTGTGGAAAAGAGCGGCCGGGCTGTACGTTACAATGTGCAGAATGCTTTTATCCACGGCCGGTTTTGGGTGGTTCACCTCGAAGGCGTAGACAGTCCGGAGGCGGCGGCAAATCTTGTGGGCTCGCTGCTGACAGTTCCTCTCTCCGAGCGGGTGAAACTGCCGCCTGATACGTATTACTTGGATCAGATTATTGGCCTTGATGTTTTTACCACGGCAGGCGAGTGCCTTGGTCGTGTGACTGAAATCCTGCAGACGGGGAGCAATGATGTCTACGTGGTCCGGCCGACAGAAAAAGGGCAAAAGGATCTTCTGCTTCCTGCCCTAAAATCAGTTGTTAAAAAAGTGGACTTGCAAGCTGGGCGGATGGAAGTGGATTTGCCCCGGGGGCTGAGATAAGTTGCGCATTGATATCCTAACCCTTTTCCCCGGCATGTTTGTCGCGCTGCGGGAAAGTATAACCGGGCGCGCTGCTGCGGCCGGGCATGTGCAGATTGTGGTGACCGATCTGCGGGATTTTGCTTGTAATAAACACCGTAGTGTCGATGACTATCCTTACGGTGGCGGCCCAGGGATGATATTGCAGCCTGAACCGTTTTTCCTTGCCGTAGAACAGCTGCGCCGGGAAGACGCGCGCAGGGGAAGAGTGATCCTGCTCACGCCGCAAGGTTCACTTTTTACCCAGGAAACTGCACGCCGCCTGGCCCGTGAGGACCGTCTGATCCTGCTTTGCGGCCATTATGTAGGTGTAGATGAAAGGGTCGGGGAAGCGCTGGTGGATGAAGAAATTTCTCTTGGTGATTTTATCCTAACCGGCGGAGAGATTCCCGCCATGGCAGTAACTGATGCCGTCGTCCGGCTACTGCCGGGAGTATTGCCCGCAGAGTCCGTGGCTGATGAATCTTTTACCGGCCACCTGCTGGAATATCCTCAATATACACGGCCGGCCGAATTTCGCGGCATGGCGGTCCCTGAAGTACTGCTTTCGGGGAATCATGCAGAAATTGCCAAGTGGCGGCGTCGGCAGTCTCTCTTGCGAACGCTTTTGCGACGGCCCGAACTTCTGCAGCAGGCTGACTTAAGCGAGGAAGAAAAAAGTTTTTTGCGCCGGGAGGCTGAAAACAGAAAGCTGAATGTTGTAGGTTTGTCAAACATTTTGGACACAGTACAGTTTTAAGAACTCTAGGGGAGATAGGTAGCCGAGAGGACGCATCGGGATATTGTTTGAACGGCGGTTGTAAGCTTTAAGCTGGGCCTGGAAGT
>JAAYLG010000184.1 GCA_012522075.1 Bacillota bacterium | reverse complement strand
GAAATTACCTTTTTTCATATTTTCACGGATCACTTCTGCTTTTGTGAAAGGTACGCGGAAAAGGTCTTCCTTTTGCACACAGGCAAGGTATTTATTGTAGCCACTGAGACCCGGCATCCGGTCACGACCAGCGTTTGACAAAAAAGAGACAATGGACGGATAATAAAGCATATACGTGCTATTTTGAGGTGAAAGGTCAGATGGACAAGGAATACCCTTCCCGGCTAGCCTATCTGATGGCCCGCTTAAATCTCTCTGCCAAAGTTTTGGCAGAAGTGCTGCATGTGGACCGTTCACTGGTAAGCAAATGGAGAAACAATAAGCGTGTTTTGTCTCCCCGTTCGCACTACCTGGAACAGATGGCTGCTTATTTCATGCAGCTGGATGCACAGAACCGCCCGCCAATCCTGCCAGCTATCATCGGTGAATATTACCCCGGTTTTACACAGCAGCCGGCAAAAATCAAAAAAGCACTGCTAAAAAAGTGGCTGCTGGGTAATTTTACGGAAAAAAACAGTGAAAATTACTGGCAAACCATGCAGAAACGCGGCAGCTACACAGTGCAGTTTGATGTAATGCATGGTGCCGAAGGTCGCAGGCAGGCCTCCCGGCGCTTCCTTAACCTGGCCTTATCCCTTCCGCCGGGACAGGAGCTCCTGCTATACAGTCAGACTGCACAGGCCAGCTGGCATGTTGAAGACATGAATTTTTACGGCAACTGGAAAAAAAGCCAGTTAGAGCTGCAAAGAAGGGGCCATTCCGTCAAACTGATCCATTCAATTGACAGGGAGTTAAACTCGTTGATTAATGTCCTCCTGGAATGGCTGCCCATGGAACTCTACGGCGACCTGGTATCTTATTACTGCCCCAAATACACCAATATCAGGATAAAACCGACAATTCTGGTGGTTAAGGGCAGGGCTTGCGTTGTTGCCATCTCCCATGAAGAACTGGCTGTCACCGAGTGTTCCTACTTTTTTACTGACCCCATCACTGTGGGACAGGCAGAACTGGTACTGCGTTCCCTGCTTTCCCAATGCCTTACCCTGTATCACAAATTCCCCGCAGAGAAGAGTTCTGTCCTGCTAGAAACACTAATCCCGCTGGCGGAATTGCCGGAAAACTGCTACTGGTATACTCCCCTGCCATTTGTGATGGCAGACCCGGGTTTCCCGGCCGCCTTCGGTTTCGCTCCGGGACAACTGCAGGAGACGGAACAATACCACCGCTTGCAAAAAAGCTTTTACCAGTCGCTGAAAAATAACCGCTGCCGGATTATTATCCCTGCACGGGAACGGGATAAGTTTTTCATGGCAGACAGTCCGGGTTCTGCAGCACACAAGAAGGTGGAATATTTACGTCACCTGCTTTCCCTCTTAGACCGCTACCCCAATCTGGAGATTGCCACCTCTCCGGCAGAACCGGCTCCCTGGCTGGAGGGCATTACCATGTTGGTCAAAGAAAATACAGTAACTGCAATCAGTTCCCTCCTGTCCGGGAAAACGGAGCCTGCCACCCTCCTCAGCCAGGAACCCAGTGTGGTCAAAGCTTACTATACTCACCTGGAGAGAGTCTGGTCAGAAATTCCGCCGGAGCAAAAAGACCGGGAAGCAATAAAAGCTTACATCAGGCACCGCATAAATCAGGCAGAATAATCAGGGGCCGGTTTAAAGACAGGCCTGGAAGAACTGCCAGGCAGGCAGCCGGGCAGTTCTTCTTTACCGCCGCTTAATGTGTACCGTACAGGATTACACCCTGTTCAAGCAGGATTTTCTGCAGTTCCGAAACATCTTCTTCCAGCTGCCTTGGCGTCAGGTTGCGCCTGGCACAGACTGCTGCTGCAACACCGGCTGCCTGCCCGGTAACCATGGTAATCTGCAAAAACCTGCAGTAAGAATCACGGTCGGTAGAAATCGCTTTGCCGGCCACAAGCATGTTTTCAATTACCCTGGGAACGAGGCACCTGTAGGGAATGTCAACAGAACCGCCGTCTTTGGGAGAGACTGCCCTGGAACCGTCAATAGTATCCGTCGTCGCCACATGTTTTGCCCCGGAGGAAAAAGAGCTCTTGCCGATCACATCTTTGAATTTCCTTGCCTGGGCCACATCTTCCCTCGTCAGGACATAATCCCCCATAATGCGCCTGCTTTCCCTGATCCTGGCCTCTGTGCACATCCTGGTCAGGTATGAATTTTCAAAACCGGGCATGTATTTTTTAATGAATTTCAGTGCCATCTGGACCTGTTTCCGGCATTCAATTTCCACCCGGGTAAGATCACGGACATCTGTGGGGTCACAGTTGTCTACCTGCGATGAATGCTGAAAATGGGCCTGGATTACGCCATTGTCCCGGGGCATGATAAAGAACCCGACACCGGCATAGGGATGCCACTCCCCTGCTGCCAGCGCACGGTCCCGTATGGAATAAAAGCCCATAAAGTTGCTGATTTCCCTCACATCTGTGACCTGCATGATCCTTTCCTTTACTTGTTCCGGTGTCCATCCCAGGTATGAATTGATCATGGGGTTGAAATCATAATAATTCTCTTTAATGTATTTTAATACTTTATCCCAGTCAACACCGTCCACGGTAAAGGCAACTGTATGGGGCTCCAGCTGGTCTTTGGGCACCTGTTCGTAGGGAGCGCCTGCCCGGGCGGCAATATGCCCCTCCCCTGTACAGTCAATGATTACTTTGCCACATACAACCTGGCGGCCCGACGGGTTTTCCACAATGACTCCGGTAACTGCATTTCCTTCTTTTACCACATCAACTGCCAGCGAATAGAGCAACAGTTCCACATCATTTTCAGTCATCATCTCAAAGATCAGCAGTCCCCAATAGTCCGGGTCGACCAGGGAAAAGGAATATCCTACCCTGAAATCGGGTGTAGTGTGCGGGAGGGCATGGCCTGCCTTGAGCAGCCTGTTATGGGTCTCTTCCATGATACCGCCGATAATTTGCTCTTTGCGGGGATTAAACATATACGCATAGGCAAATCCGGGAGGCCCGGAAACATTCATTTGCCCGCCCAGGATTCCCAGGCGTTCAATCAGGATTGTTTTCGCCCCTGCCCTGGCAGCCGATATGGCCGCGGCTACGCCGGATGTACCGCCGCCGACAACCACCACATCATAATCTCCGTACTTTTCCATTCCTGTTCCTCCCTGTTTTCTTTATTTCTTAAATTCTTCCACTGACCGGGCAATTCGCCCGTCCGGAAGCCTGACCGGTTCCACGATCGCTTCACTGTGGAGCGCCCACGGCAGTATGACTCCGGAGTGCCCTCCTCTGTTCCCGACAACCACAATTTCCACGTCTTTGGGCGACCTGGTGACCGGCATGGGGTGCTTATGTTCAAATTCGGGCGGCCTTACAGGTACAAGGCCCCTGTTTCTCACCATGGGAACCTCGTGGACTGCGCGCAAATGAATATGTTCCCGGATCATGTCCTTTGCATAACCGGCGTTTTTTAACATCTTGCCATGGTCAGGCGTCAGAGCCACTACCAGGGGGCCCGGCACATAAGCGTTATTTGAACCCAGTGTGGTACAGCAGGCAGTAATTGTGTCCACCAGGTCATGGCCGTTTAAACTGAGAAAATCAATAATATCATGCTGTGGCTCTGCTTTCAGCACATAGACGGTTGTGGTTTCAGCATCATAACGCTCCTCATTGATCATTTCCCACTGTGCCAGTTCCGGTTCTTCCGCAAAACAGTAGGTAAACTCCGCCTGGGAAGCCAGGCAGTCGAGGTCACAAAAGCCGGGAACCGAGCGACACACATTCATAATTACCAGGTTGACGGCACGGCCCAGCGTAGCATTCACCGGATGGCCCGGTCCCATACAGCCTGCTTTCCCCGAAAGCCCTATTTCCTGGGCCAGGGGGCCGCTGACAAGAACCAGGTTGCCTCCCGGATGCGAAGTGGTGACCGATTGCAGCAAATTATAATTTTTATGGGCCATGGCTTTAAAAGCAGCGATCAGGATGGGCATAACCTGCGGCTTGCAGCCCGCCATGACTGCGGCAACAGCCACATCCCTGACTGTCACGTCTTTCCCCGAGGGGCCGATTTCATGCCATAAAACCATGTCCGGGTCAAAGGGACAATAAGTAAGCATTCTTTCATAGCGGGACCGGGTTGGCGGTATGACCGGCAGCCCGTCCCCCAGATGCTCGCGATCCAAATATTCCATTATTTCTTCCATATAGCAGCCCGGCTCATATAGTTTGTCTTCCCGGACTTCAATCGTGTCAGTAATGGGCAGCAGCCCGTCTGCAGCCGGCGGGACGGCATCAAGCTTAAAATCTATCTGCGCCACTTCCCGCAGTTTATCGCCCTGTGCCGTCAGCGAGGCAATTATATAATCCCACTTCAGGTCTATCTGTTCCCTGATTTCTTCCTTCGTACTGGCCTGGTAAATGTCAATTTTACATAAACAAAGCTGCCCGGCACGATAAAAGGCAACCCCTTCAACCAGTTCACCGCCCGGAGGCGCAGTGATATAAACACTGGGGATGCCAAGTTTCTCCAGCGCAATGGTCAGGATGCATGTTGCCGGTGATGTCCCCATATCACCAAGGGCAACAATGGCGGCAACCGGTTTTTCCTGCGCCAGCATGGCGGCATACTCTTCCAGTTTCTGTGTATCTTTCCCGCGCACAGTCTCACGGTAATCCACAAAGTTGGTTATACCCATTTCCCGCAAACGTTCCTTGATGCGCACAAACACTTCCATGTAATTGCAAAAACCCAGTTTCGTGTTGTCATAAAAAAGAATTTTGCCTTTCCTTAATTCCTCCAAGGTTACTCTTGGCGCCAGCTGCAGGAGCGGCCTTTCCTGCCGGCCACGGGGATCAAGAATGGGGTGTAAAGCGCTCTGCATATTACCTGCTCCTTTCCTGAAGAGAATTTACGGTAAAGCCATGGTGGCTTGTGACCTTTATACCAGGTGACAGGCGACTTCATGCCCGTTACTGACAGAACGGAGCTGGGGCTGTACCTGGCTGCATTCTGCTTTTGCCAGCGGGCAGCGCGGGTGAAAACGGCACCCTGACGGGGGATTAAGCGGGCTGGGCACATCACCTTCCAGAATGATCCGTTTTCTTTTCCTGTCCAGTTTGGGATCAGGCACCGGAACTGCGGACAGCAGCGCCTGGCTGTAAGGGTGCAGTGTATTGGTATACAGTTCGCTGGAATCGGCAATTTCCACAATCTGCCCCAGATACATGACAGCCACACGCTTGCTGATATGCTGTACAGCAAGCAAATCATGGGAAATAAACAGATAGGTAAGAGTTTTCTTTGTTTCCTGCAATTCCTGCAATAAATTGATTATTTGCGCCTGGATGGAGACGTCAAGGGCCGAAATCGGTTCATCGCAGATGATAAGGGACGGATCTCCGGCCAGGGCGCGGGCGATGGCTATCCTCTGGCGCTGCCCACCGCTGAACTCATGCGGGTAGCGGTCTGTCATCCCCGGATCAAGGCCGGTGATGCGAAACAGTTCCTCCACCTTTTCTTCCAGTTCAGCCTTGCTGCTCACAAGCTCATGCACCCTTAGCGGTTCACCAACAATTTGCGCCGCATTCATCCGCGGGTTCAGGGAGCCGTATGGATCCTGGAAGATTGTTGAGATCCTGCGCTTAACCGACTTAACTTTGTGCCGAGGGAGTTCTGTAATATCTTCTCCCTCAAAAAAAACTTTGCCGCTGGTTATGGGGTAAAGAAGCTGCAGGCAACGGCCGATTGTCGTTTTGCCGCAGCCGCTTTCACCGACCAAACCAAGAGTTTCCCCTTTTTTTATGACGAAACTGACTCCGTCAACAGCTTTGACATCAGCAATTTTACGCCGTAACAAGCCCCTGGTTACGGGGAAGTATTTTTTCATCTCCTGGACTTCCAAAACAGGGCTGCCTGCAGGAATCGCCATTATAACTCACCTCTTATGTCCAGATGACAGCGGACGTAATGCCGACCGCCAAGATGCCTTAATTCGCCCCAGGGCTCGCGATAACATTCCCGGGATTTATAACGGCAGCGGGGCAAAAACGGGCAGGTGGGCGGCAGGTTAATGAGATTGGGGGGGAGGCCCTGGATGGGGACCAGTTTTTTCCCTGCTTGCGCCCCCAGTTTTGGTACCGACTGGAGCAAACCGATCGTATAGGGATGGGCGGGCTGCTCCCAGATTTCATCAACTGTCCCTGCTTCCACAATCCTTCCTGCATACATGACATTAATCCTTTGCGCGTATCTGGCAACAACCCCCAGGTTATGTGTTACCAGAACCATGGCGGTATGTGACTGCTGCACCATCTGATTGATTAATTCCAAAAGCTGGGCCTGTATGGTGGCATCAAGCGCCGTGGTCGGTTCATCCGCAATAATCAGCTTGGGGTTGCAGGAAATTGCCATGGCCACCATGACCCGCTGGCGCATGCCGCCGCTGAACTGGTGCGGGTAATCATAAATCCTTCTTTTGGCATCCGGGATGCCCACCTTCTCCAGCAGTTCAATACTTCTCTCTTTGGCCGTTTTCAGATCCATTTTCAGGTGCAGTTCCAGCATTTCCGTCATTTGCCGGCAGATTGTCAAAGCAGGATTCAGAGATGTCATGGGCTCCTGAAAAATCATGGCAATTTTTCTGCCGCGGACAGACCTGATTTTTTCATCTTTCATGCATAATAAATCTTCACCTTCAAAAAAAGCCCTGCCGTCAACTATTCTTCCGGGCGGTATGGGAATGAGCCTTAAGAGGGACAGCTGGCTGACAGATTTGCCGCAGCCGCTTTCACCGACCAAACCGATTATTTCACCTTCATTGACGTCGTAAGACACGCCGTCAACAGCTTTGACAATACCACGCTCCGTTTTAAACTCTGTCTTTAAATCCTCTACTTTTAACAGCATAGTCATGCCTTTTCCTCCCCTGCCTCACTACCACTCACTCTGCCGGATCCTACAGCGTCCCTCTCAGTCTCGGGTCCAGAGCATCGCGCAGTCCGTCGCCAACCATATTAAAGGCAAATACCACGACCATAATTGCAACCCCCGGCGCCAGGGAAAGGATCGGGCGCCTGATCAGATAACGGTATCCATCGTGTACCATTGCGCCCCAGGCAGCAGCCGGCGGCATTATGCCTACCCCGAGAAAACTTAAAGTTGCTTCAGTCAGAATGGCTATGCCCATCACCATTGTAATCTGGACAATCAAGGGGGAAAGGCAATTTGGCAGGATATGCCTGAACATGATCTGAAAATGGCTGACGCCGATTGCATCGGCGGCCATCACATACTCATTCTCTTTTGCAGAAAGAACCTGGCCGCACATCAGCCTGACATAGCCGGGTACCAGGGCAAATGTAATGGCGATCATGACTCCTTTTATGCCCGATCCCATGATGGCGGCCAGAATTAATGCCAGCAGGATAGGCGGAAAGGCCATGACGGAATCTGTCAGGCGCATGATGATTGTCTGGGTCCACCCTCCCATATACCCGGCAATAATGCCAAAGAAAGAGCCGATAAAAGCGGCAATCAACACCGTTACCACGCCGACCAGCAGTGCATATCTTGTTCCGTAAATGATGCGGCTGAATGTATCTCTGCCCAGAGAATCCGTGCCCAGGAGGTGTTCCCGGCTGACAGGCTGCAGAATATTGGTTACATTTTGTTCATAAGGGTCATAAGGAGCAATGACAGGCGCCAGGATTGCCGTTAAGACCAGCAGGACAATAACGGCTGCACCGAACCTGACTACTCCCCTGCTGAAGAAAACACGGACAAAGCGGCGAAATTCATTGACGCGCGGCAGGGCTTCCTGGATATATACTTCTGCTGGCATTTCTTCAGTTTGTGGAATTACCGGCTGTGTCAAAAGGTTCCCCCCTATTCGTACTGTATTCTGGGATCCAACCAGCCATAGATAATATCAATAACAAGATTGGAAAAGACGACAGCCAGGGCAAGAATTAATATAATCCCCTGGACAACAGTGTAATCGTGGGCAAGGATACTGTTCGTTAACAGCAATCCCATGCCCGGCACGAAAAAAACAGTTTCAATCACAACAGACCCGCCGATAATATTGCGCAGTACCGTCCCCTGCATGGTAACAACAGGCATTAAGGCATTTTTCAACACATGCCGGATGACAATGATTTTTTCATTCAGGCCTTTTGACCATGCCGTGCGGATATAATCCTGCTGTATTACCTCTATGACACTGGAACGCATCAGCCGGGCTGTCGAAGCAATGGGAAAGAGAGACATGCAGAAAATGGGCATGATTGATTGCAGCATACTTTTCCCGAAGTCAACAAAAGGTGAAGTATAGCCATAGATAGGCAGCCACCCCAGATAGAGCCCCAGAATATAAATCAGTAAAATCCCCAGCCAGAACGGTGGCGCAGTAATGCCGATATTTGCCGCAACGGTAACAAGCATATCCACCCATTTGCCGCGCCTTAAAGCACTTATCGCTCCCAGCAGTGAACCTACCGTAATGCCAATAATAAAAGAGAACGCTCCCAAATGAAGGCTGACAGGCAGTCTCCTTTTAATTTCTTCCGCAATGTCGTAACGGTGCAACAGTGATTTCCCCAGATCACCTGAGACGGCTTTGCGGAGCCAGTCAACATACTGGATATATAGCGGGTTGGTTAAACCAAGCTCTTCCCTGAGGGCATCAATCTGCTCCTGGGTAAACTCCTGCAACTCACCGGATGTAACCAGCATGAGGACCGGATCCCCGGGCAGCAGGCGCATAACCAGAAAGACCATTACTGTAACGAAAATCACTACCACAAATGACTGGACTATTCTGCGCAGAATATATGTGGTCATAAGAGCCTCTCCTTTTTATAAGGGGGTAATCAGCATCATACCAATTACCCCCCACTGTCAGCTCACAAAATTACTTCTGCTCCATCCACACGGTTTCCGGCGTCCAGATAACCCCGGATGCCCATGTGCCAAAACCGAAATCATGCACAGACGGGTGCGTGATATATGTTTCATAGACATAGTAAATGGGAATGGTGGAAAACTCGTTCAATAAGGCACGCGTCATTGCTTTTCCTCTCTCCGGCTCCTGGTAAGGGGTTTTGAGTGATTCTTCTATCATTTGCTGGAAGCCTTTCGGCCGTGCCATGCTCACGAAATGGACGGCTGTGTCTTCCCGGAAATAAATCTGGTATGTGTTATTGAACAGAGCCAGGGACCGTGTATGCTGTGCCAGCATGCCGTTTTCCCAGCCGTTAAAACGATAATTTGCATATCCGCCGCTGTCGGGAAATTCCAGTTCCACATTAATGCCGATTTTGGCCAGCATGCTCTGGACAGCCACCATGGCGTCCCGGTCCACGAGGCCGGGCATGACAATTATTTTAGTATCAAAGCCGTCCGGATAACCTGCTTCAATCATCAGCTGTTTGGCTTTTTCCAGGTCAAACTTGCGGTCCGGTACATCTTCCGCATAGGAGAGCCCGCCCACGTTGGGCATCTGATACGCAGGTGTCCACAGCCCGAAGCCCCTGGCGGCGCAGACTCCTTCCCTGTCAATGGCATACCAGATGGCTTCCCGCACTTTCTGATTGGAAAGCGGGGAGTGGGGGTTCTTACTGTCGGGAATCAGCGAGATCGGTCCCACTGCCTGTTTTAGGACAGTAAAGCCTTCCGCCTCAAACTGGCTTGCCTGTTCAGCGGAAAATGAAGACAAAACATGCACCTGTTCGTCACCCGTTGCCCTCATGGCAGCCTGCTGGGTGATTTCATCCCGGATCAGCAGGAATTCGACCCCGTCGAGGTAAGGCTTGCCCTCGCGCCAGTGATCGTCAAATCTTTCAAATTTTATTGACTCCCCGCGGGCCATGCTGACAAATTTGAACGGCCCGGTGCCGACGGGATTGGCCCTTGCCCATTCAATCCCGTTTTTCTCAAAGGCTGTAGGCGAGATAATTTTATAACTGGCAATGTTATTTAAATGGTTGTTCCGAAATTCCTCAATATGAAAACGTATGGTGTAGTCATCAACAATTTCAATGGGGCCATCTTTCCTTAAACCAACCAGGCGACCTGAATCAATCTGTTGCTGTATAACAAAGGCTACTGCATGAGCGTTGAAGTCTGTGCCGTCGTGAAATTTCACGCCTTTTCTCAGTTTGAAGGTCATGGTATTTGCTTCTTTGTCCACTTCCCACTCAGTGGCCAACACCGGGTGAAGTTCCCCGTTGGCATCTTCACGGGCCATACTTTCCAGAGCAGGGTGCTGCAGTTTACTGTCAATGGTGTCAACTTCCCAGGGAACCCCGATCGGCTGTGCTCCTTCCGCATTTTCAATAATTTTCAAATAACCGCCATATTGTGGCCCGCCGTCATTGCCCGCAGGTTCATTATTGTTGTTGTTGCCGCCCGGGCTGTTTTTTGGCCCGCATGATGTTGCCGCCAGCAGTATCACCAGGAGTACAGCAAGTAAAGCCCACCGCCGATATGCTACCATTATCACTACCCCCTTGTTTTTTTGTGTGTGAAACTGTTTACTCAATTCTTAAATTCCAAACCGCCCCCTTATCGGCCTGTTCCGCCATTTTTGCATACAGAACGGCCACGCCTTTTTTGACTTTTGGCTCTATAGGCTTCCATGCGGCCAGCCTTTTCTCCATTTCTTCCTCGCTGATGAGCAAATCTATGGTGCCGCCAGTCACATCAATTTTAATTTTGTCCCCGTTTTCCACAACCGCCAGCGGTCCTCCCACCGCCGCTTCCGGGCAGATATTGGCAACAGCCAGATTGTGCCGTGTCAGGCCGGAAAAGCGGCCGTCAGTAATTACTGCCACATCCAGCAGCCTTTTATTGTTCAGGGCAAACACCACACCGACAATTTCATTCATACCGGGGGTCCCTCGGGGGCCCTCATACCGGACCACCACAACATCCCCGGAAGTAATTTCATTATTGTTTACTGCGGCAACAGCTTCCCGTTGTGAATTATAAACTTTTGCATTCCAGACTCTGTTCAGCGTGGAGCGGTCTTTGATAATGGAATGCCTGACGGCAGCACCCCGGGGCGCCAGATTTCCCCAGAGGATTTTAATTGCTCCCTGTTCATAAACCGGGTTGTCCAGGCTTTTGATTACTGTCCCGGTAACCGGTTCACAGCCCGCAATGTTTTCCCCCACTGTTTTTCCTGTCACTGTCAGGCAATTTAAGTCCAACTTGTCCTGCAGTACATGCATCAGTGCCGGGATGCCGCCGTCATCATGCAGGTCACAGACGGAAAACGGGCCTGACGGTGCCATATGGCAGAGGACCGGCACATTCCGTTCCACTTCCTCCCAGTCTTTTAAAGTAAAATCAATTTGCGCCTCCCAGGCGAATGCCTGGACGTGCACAATGGCATTTGTGCCGCCGCCGACGGCATTGTCTACAATAACTGCGTTACGCAAAGCAGCTTTGGTAATAATGTCTGACGGTTTTATCCCCTGCTTTGCCAGCTGCACAATCTGATAACCGGATTCGCTGGCTATCCGCAGGCGCTCTGCTAACGGGGCGGGGGCTGTGGCGGCATAAGGCAGGGTCATGCCCAGAGCTTCTGCTATCACCTGCATACTGTTGCCGGTAACCATCTCGGAACAGGCGCCCACAGAGTAACCTTCGGCATGCTCCAGCTTGGGAAATTCCCGGTCGTATTCTTCCTGTGTAATCTCACCGTTAAGCAGGCGGGCATCCAGGATGCGCGACATGGCTCCCATACAGACAAGCTCTCCCTCATATGTCCCTTTCAGCATGGGCCCGCCCGGCACAAAAATTGCAGGCATATCCAGACGGATAGCAGCCATAATCATGGCCGGGACAAGCTTGTCGCAAGTCCCGATTAAAACAATGCCCTCTGCTTCCCTGGCAGCAGATTCAACCGCTGTTTCAATGGTAGAAGCAATAACATCACGTTGTGGCAAATCGTAGCGAATACCGTTTTCATGGCTTTTGGAAAAAGCGGAACACAGTCCGGGCACATTGAGTTCCAGCGGCACCCCGCCGGCAGCATAAATCCCGTTTTTGACAGCCCTGGCCACTTTATCCAGGTGAAAATGACCGGGTGAAACCTCGCTCCAGGAATTAACCACAATAAAACGGGGGAGGTTTACTTCGCGGTCACTTAACCCCAAAGCTTTGTAAAGACATTTGTCAACCCGCAAATTTGCCATTTTGCCTGCCTCTTTAAAAAAATCCGACATCATAGAGTGATTATTCCGAATTGTGTAATTTGATTATACATTTTTGCTTTTGCCTTAGCCACAGCCCGGCAGAATTGTCCAGTAAAAGCATTTGACAAAAGATGGACAGGCGGGGAGAATAATAGTACAAGCCATTTCTGGGAGTGAACAAAAATGTTGCAAAAACATAAATCGCGACTCTCTTACCTGATGGATATTTTTGGCATCACCGCAAAAGAACTGGCCGCTGCGGTCCATGTGGACCACTCTTTAGTCAGCAAATGGCGCAATAAAACAAGAGTATTAAACCCCAAGTCCTGCCATGCGGACAACATTGCCGCCTATTTTGTTACCCTGGATTCAGAGCTGAAACTGAATATTGTCAGTGATTTGCTGCACAAGGCTTTTCCGGGCGCTGACCTGCAAAAAAATACTGCGGAGACAAAAACCCGGCTGCTGAAGCTTTGGCTCCTTGAGCAGAACGGATATGACGGGCACAGGGAAAAGCCGGCCACTGGCGGCGAAAGCGGAGTTTATACCTGTCAGATTTTTAAAGGGAACAAAGGCAGAAGAAACGCGTCACAGCGCTTTATGGAAATAGCTCTTTCACTGCCTGCCGGTCAGGATATTTTGCTTTACAGCGAAAGCCCGCGGGTACCCTGGCATATAGAAGACAAACTGTTTTATGAAAAGTGGAAACAAAACTATTTAAAAATCCTGCGGCAGGGGAGCAAAATCAGCCTCATCCATTCGCTGGATCGTGAAACCCGGTCATTGCTCAATATCCTGCTGGAATGGCTTCCCATGGAACTGACAGGAAATATGTACTCTTATTGTTTCTCAACGTATACAGACTCCTTATTCCAATTTACTGTCATGGTAATAAAAGAAAAAGCTGCACTCTATAGTATTACCTCGCCTAATTCAGGCAAAGACATCTATACTTACTTGTTTACAGATCCTGTCACTGTCAGGGAAGGAGAGCTGCTATATTCAGCGCTGCTGGCAAGCTGCAGTTTGATTTACCGCCATTACCGGGAAAGAGAACGTGGTTCTTTGCTGCACGCCCTTACAGAATCGCTACAAAAGCCTGGAAACAGTTACTGGTTTACAACGGCCCCCATGTTCTGTACTCTGCCCGAAGCATCCTTATTTGAAATTTTATGCTTTAACAATTTATTGTCACATTCCATCCTGCAATATTCCCGGCAGTTTAAAAAAATACAGCAGCTGTTTTGCCGGAGCCTGCAAGAACATAAATGCCGTGTCATCCTCACTCTTGGCTTGTTTGAAATAGTATATCGCCCTGATTTTTTACGCCAGGAATCAGCAGCACTAACAAGGCTTTACCGCAATTCTTTCCGCCAGAGCATCTTGCACTTGCTGCATTTACTGACGACATACCCCAACTTTGAAATAGCACTGGTAAGCAACCCGCCTGTGGCAGAACCTGCGGAAATCTGCCTCTATACCAAAGAAAACGCCATTATCATGGCAAACTCTTTGCTGCCGGGCAAGAGTGAGCCGTTCACCATCCTTAGCCGGGAACAAAATGTTGTTAATGCTTACCATGTTCACTTCGAGACATATTGGCATTCCATCCCTCCTATCAACAGGGATAAGGAATGGGTTGCTGAAAAGTTCAGGAACCTGCTGCACAATCTTGCCATAGACGTTTAAGCCAAAAACAAAGTGAGACGGGCGGCAAGCCCGTCTCAGACTGTAGACAAAAATGGCCTTTAGGAAGCAAAACCTAAAGGCCAAATTCTTTTTTAAACATAAAATTGCTGCAATATTAGAAAGCACCTCCTGCAGCGGGGAGGTTGTGGGCGGTAATGT
>JAAYLG010000183.1 GCA_012522075.1 Bacillota bacterium | reverse complement strand
ATTTCCCGCAGAGCAAAAAATCATGTTTTTTCTAACTAAAAAATTTATCGATAAAATCCCTGAAAGGCTTATTTCAAGCCTTTCAAAGCACGCTTCTTTATTTTCTAGACATCAATACTACCGTCTCCACATGACTGGTATGCGGAAACATGTCCACGGGCTGGATTTCCCGGGGTTGAAAGCCGTTGGCCGCAAGAAAGGCGAGGTCGCGGGCCAGGGTGGCCGGGTTGCAGGAGATGTAGACAAGACGGGCAGGCTGCATGGCCGTGATGGTTTGGAGGAGGGCTTGGTCGCAGCCCTTCCGGGGCGGGTCGACGACAACCACGTCGGCATGGTAGCCCTGGCGGAAAAGTGTGGGCACGATTTTTTCGGCCGGGCCGGTGTGGAATTCCGCATTGGTGATGGCATTAACTGCAGCGTTTGCCTTGGCATCTTCCACGGCAGTGGTGCTAATTTCAACACCTACCACTCTGGCCGCCTGGTCTGCCAGGAAGAGGGAAATGGTGCCGGCACCACAATAAAGGTCAAAGACAGTCTCTTTCCCGGTCAGGGCGGCATATTCTTTGGCTTTGGCATATAATTTCTCAGTCTGTCTGGGGTTTACCTGGAAGAAAGAGCGGCCGGAAACACGGAAATGCAGGGATCCGATCCGTTCTGTGATAAAAGGTTTGCCCCACAGTGTTTTTTCTTCTGTTCCCAGGATGACGTTATCGCGGCGGGTGTTGATATTCTGGACAATGCCCGTCAGGTTTTGCAGGCGGCTGCGGGCAAGGTCGACAAATTCCTGCCGCCGGGGAAAGGTATGGCCGTTTGTGACAAGGACAAGCAGAATCTCACCGGTGGCAAAAGATGCCCTTGCCAGGATGTGGCGGATAAAACCGGTGTGTGTTTTTTCATTATAGACGGGGATCTTTAGTTCCTGGATGATCCGGCGGACCGTAATGGCAGTTTGATCATTGGCCGGATGCTGAATGCGGCAGGACTGGAGGTTGACAATCCTGTGGGTGCGCCTGGCGTAAAAGCCGGCCAGGACGTTCCCGTTTTCCCCGCCGACGGGAAGCTGCGCTTTGTTGCGGTAATGCCAGGGGTCGTCCGCAGCTATGACGGGCAGGACGGGGACGTCCAGGCGGGCAATACGCATAACGGCATCCTGGACAAGCTTTTGTTTCAGTCGCAGTTGTTCCGGGTAACTGATATGCTGCAGCTGGCAGCCACCACATTCACTATAGTGGGGGCAGGAAGGCGCAATCCGGAACGGGGAGGGCGTTATGATTTCCTGCAACAATGCCCGGGCGTAGTTTTTTTGCACTGATATCACCCGGGCAATAATTACGTCCCCGGGGGCCGTGCCCGGGATAAAAACAGTAAAATCTTTATAACGTCCTACGCCCTCGCCGTCATGGTTTAAATCATCAATCTGCAGTTGAATTATCTCTTCCCTGTCAACGGGCGGTCTGGTTTTCATGATTTACCGCCTCGCCGTCTCCTGCCGTGGCGGTGGCAGTGGCCGCGGCAAAACTTCCCTTTAAAGCCCGCGCTGCAGTAAACCTGGGGCGAACCACAGGCGGGACAAGTGTATTCATCCTGCAGAACCGCCTCCAGGCACTCATAACTTTCTGTCCATTCATGCCCGCAGTGTAAACATTTCATAGGGCAGACGGACAGGGTAAAGTTGCCGCCTTCAATCTGGATTGCTTTGCCGTTCACCAGGCTATCGGCAATTTTTTCTCGGGCAGACAGGAGAATGCGCTGGAAGGTGGGACGTGATACTTCCATTTTTGCGGCACATTCACTCTGTTCCAGCCCTTCCAGGTCTTTCAGCCGGATTGCTTCCAGCTCCTCAACCTTTAAAACATTCTGCGGCCTGCCGCCGGAATCTTTTGCCGGTATAAAACACTGCACCTGCGGAATGTTAGCCACTCTTCTCCATTTTGTCGGCCTTGCCATAAGTATCAACTCCGTTTTTTATCTGCCGGCAGATGTTTTTATTTTTCCTTTACTGCTTCTAGTTTATTGAACCGGGGCAGAAGCGTCAATAACAGCGGCACATTCGATAGTGTCAAGCCACTTTAGGTTTTGGGAGAGCCTCACATCACTCACACTACGTTAGGTTCGTTTAATATTTTCAAAACAGATCGAGTGAAGTTGCTCCCACCTTTGAAAAGTAGCACATTGTTGAGATACTCTCTGCCTGTTAATTTCTTTTGCCGTACGCGTTTTAACTCATTTTGAACTGCTTGCTTTAATTCAATGATTACAGGAGCCGGCTTTTGCATGGCCAGATAATGCTCTTTAATTGATTCT
>JAAYLG010000182.1 GCA_012522075.1 Bacillota bacterium | reverse complement strand
GTCTTTCGGATTGCCAAAATCGGCTGCGACTGTATAGTTTTAATCTTGCTCAATCCCGCAGACAACTACCAGCCGTGGCGGGAATACGTTGTGAAATGCAAGGATATTGTGGCCATGCGCGGAGGTCCCATTGCGACGAATTCTTATTAAAGCAGGATCATTAAAGTACGCAGAAGGTTTGGGTAGGACCCAAACCTTCATTTTTCTGAGGGGAAATGACATGAAAACAAAACCTGTAATTGGTGTAATGATGTTTTCTTTGGCGCCGCTTGGGCAGGATGAGTTTTTGCAGGATCTAGAGTATGAAGTTGTTTTGTTTACCCCTTGGAGTATTAGGTGGAGCGAAAGGTTGGTAAACGGCCTGCTCTACCGGGACAGTTCCTGGCTGCAGGCTGTCTCCCCCTTTCCGGGCGCTGTGTACAACCGCTGCTATACCGGGGACGGGAAGTATGCGCGCCGGGTTGCAAAGCTGATTGGCAAAAACAATGTATTTAATTGTATTACAAGATTTGATAAATGGGATGTTTACCAGTTTTTGGCGCGGACAGAATTAAAACATTATTTGCCGCAGACGTGGCGCTACCGACAGGAATTGCTGCCTGTCCTGATGGAGAGACACCGGCATTTAGTCCTAAAGCCTTCTGTAGGACATTATGGCAAAAACGTCTACCGCCTTGAAAAAACAACGGCAAACAAATACAACATTTACAACGGTTCCGTCTGGCCGCTCCTCGATAACGCAAATAAAGAAGAAATAATGTCCTTCCTTTATGAAATAACAGAGTCAAAACGTTTTTTGTTGCAGCAATTTATTCCCTTTGCAGAAGTGAAGCAAAGTCTTTTTGAACTGCGCCTTTTTGTGCAAAAAAACGGCCTGGGACAGTGGGTAGTCTCGGCAGCCATCAGCAGAATCGCAGCAGACGGCTTCTGGGTTACAAATTACGCGGCAGAAATTTGCCGGGCGGAAGCCGTCCTGGCGGAAGCCGGCTTTGCAGAAAAACTTGCTGAAATAAAAACTGCCGGCATCAATACTGCAATAATATTGGAAGCAGAGCTGGGATCGCTGGGAGAAATAAGTGTGGATTTTGGAATCGGTACAGACGGCAAGGTCTGGATTATAGAAGTTAACGGCTTGCCAGTCAAAAGTTACCTGGCCGGAGTAGGAGATACGGAGCTGGAAAAGCGAGTTTACCTGCTGCCGTTCCGGTATGCCGCTTATTTGCTGAAAAAGCGAAGCGCTAAACCTCTCTTTTATAAGGCTCAACGTGAAAGATAACCTGTATTTTGGGGTTGATTTCGCTCCTGATTTTCTCTTCAATACAATGGATTAACTCATGGCATTCTTCCACATTTAAATCAGGCTCCGTCATAATATGCATGTCAACATGCAGATCATTATTGCTTCCCCTGCTGCGAATTTTATGCGCATCTTTAACCTTGTCAAAGCTCAGTACGATATTCCTGATCTCATCGGCATCTACGGCCGCCTGGTCAAGAAGTACACCGCCGTTGTCCCTGATAATTTCACAGGCCGCATAGATAATAAAGCCCGCAACAACCAGTGAAACAACAGGATCAATAACAGGCGGCAAACCGAGTTTAATGCAAATAAGCGTTACCAGCACACCCACTGAAATATAAATGTCGCTTCTGGTATGCATGGAATCCGAAACTAAAATCTGGCTGTTCAACTCCTTGCCCTTTTTATGCTCAAACATACTGACGAAAATGTTTATGCATAAAGTTGAAAGCAGGAATATTAGGCTTTCCGGCGTTATCTCCGGCCACAGCGGGCTCATAAATCTGTTTACAGCATCAATGATAATTTTACCGCCGAGAAGAAACAGCATCCCGGCAATCAAAAGCCCGGCAAACATCTCGCATTTGCCGTGGCCATAAGGGTGATCCCTGTCAACCGGTTTGGCAGCAAAATAGACACCAATCAAGCCGACAACATTTCCCGAGCCGTCTGTCAGTGAATGAAACCCGTCGGCAGTCATACTTGCGCTTTTAATTATAGTGCCGACTAAAATTTTCACAGCCGCAACAGCCAAGTTGACAAACAATACGATCCAGAGTATCTTTTTTACCTTATTATAGTTTTCAGTCAATAAATTCACCGTCTTTCAGAAGATAATAAAATCTGTGAAACCGATGCAGTCCCACAGATTCTGTATCTGCTGCCAAACACGGCCCGGCACAAGGCGGTCCTGACTTTCAAGCTTTTTCCTATACTATATGCCAACTTTAAAAACAAGTCAATAAATTTACGGCAACTAAGTGCCACCGGTTAATTGCAAGTTTTATTGCCACCCATATTTTTGCACATCTGATAATATCGTCATGTATTTTTCTTGGGTAAGTATTCATCCAGTTCTCAATTCGCCTGAAATCTTTTTTCCTATG
>JAAYLG010000181.1 GCA_012522075.1 Bacillota bacterium | reverse complement strand
CATTACCGCCCACAACCTCCCCGCTGCAGGAGGTGCTTTCTAATATTGCAGCAATTTTATGTTTAAAAAAGAATTTGGCCTTTAGGTTTTGCTTCCTAAAGGCCATTTTTGTCTACAGTCTGACATGCCCCGCTTTGGGGGCATGCTTTACTTTCCGCTAGGCGCGGCGGGCGGCAACGACACGGGGGATGCCGGCCAGGTCCGGATAAATGTCAATGCGGGTATATCCTGTGGCCCGGCACAATCCTGCCACGGCTTCCGCCTGGCCGCAGCCTACTTCCAAGCAGAAAAACTGGGGCTTGCAGCCAAGCTGCGGCAACTCGGCCGTGAGACGGCGATAAAAATGCAGACCGTCCGGGCCGCCGTCAAGCGCCGGCCGCGGCTCGTAGTCCCGGACATCGGGCTCCAGGCTGTCGATCTCCCCTGTGGGGATATAAGGGGGGTTGCTAATGACGGCGGAAAACTTTTCTCCCGCCACCGGCACATACAGGTCGCCCTGCAGGAAGCAAATCCGCTCCGTGACGCCGTGCCGGTTGGCATTGCAGGCGGCAACAGCCAGCGCCTCACGGGAAATATCCACGGCAAAAATTTTTGCCCGGGGCAACTGTAACGCCAGGACACAGGCTATAACGCCGCTGCCTGTGCCTACTTCCAGGATGCGCGGGGAGGGGTGATTTTGCAGGGCGGCGACGGCGACGGTTGCCAGCACTTCCGTTTCGGGGCGGGGAATGAGGACGGCGGGGGTTACAGTAAAGGGGAGCCCCATAAATTCCCGCTCCCCGGTGAGGTAGGCGTACGGCTCCCTGTGCCGGCGGCGCTCAATCCAGGCAAAAAAAAGCGCGGCCGTGGCGGAATCGAGAGACTCTTCCCCATGGGCGTAAACCCAGGCCGGCGGTTTACGGAGAGCGGCACACAAGAGTGCCGCCGCCTCCCGCCGGGGCTCCCTGATCCCGGCCTCTTTAAGCAACAAAGAAGCCCTCTGCAGGGCTTCACTGACTGTCATGCTTCCTGGTCCACCTTTCTCAGTTGTTCGGCCTGAGCATTGGTAATCAGCGCTTCCACAATTTCATCAATATCCCCGTCCAGGAACTGTTCCAGTTTATACAGGGTGAGGCCGATGCGATGGTCGGAGACACGTCCCTGGGGGAAATTATATGTGCGGATACGCTCGCTACGGTCGCCGCTGCCAACCTGGGATTTGCGGGTTTGCGCCAGCTCAGCCTGTTTTTCCGCCTGTGCCCGCTCATAGAGCCTGGCACGCAGGACGCGCATGGCTTTCTCTTTGTTTTTTATCTGTGATTTTTCATCCTGGCAAGTAACAACCGTCCCCGTGGGCAGGTGGGTAATGCGCACGGCGGATTGGGTGGTATTCACACTTTGCCCGCCGGGGCCCGAAGAACAAAAGACATCAATGCGCAAATCCTGCGGGTTGATCTCTACTTCCACTTCTTCGGCTTCCGGCAGGACCGCCACGGTAGCCGCCGAGGTATGAATACGGCCGCCCGATTCGGTGGTAGGTACACGCTGTACCCGGTGGACACCGCTTTCAAATTTCAGGCGGCTGTAAGCGCCTTCTCCCTCAATGGCAAAAATTACCTCTTTAAACCCGCCAATATCGGTCGGGTTGGCATCCATGATTTCCGTTTTCCAGCCTTTCCGCTCCGCATAGCGGGTATACATGCGAAAGAGATCGGCGGCAAAAAGCGCCGCTTCTTCACCGCCGGTCCCGGCCCGGATTTCCACAATGACGTTTTTATCATCATTGGGGTCCCTGGGCAAGAGTAATATGCGCAGGCGTTCCGCCAGCCGCTCTTTTTCTTCCGCGTAATTATTAATTTCCTCCTTGAGAAACCGGTTCAGTTCCTCGTCGTTGCTGTCTTCCAGCATTTCTTTTGCTTCCCGCAGGTCGGTTTCCGCCTTTTTATACTCGCGGTAGGCAGTGACAATTTCCGTCAGGCGGGCATGCTCTTTCGTTAGTTTGCGCCATTCGTCCTGCCGGGCGATGACGTCCGGGTCACTAAGCTGCCGCTCCAGTTCCTCATAGCGTTCTTCAATTGCCTCCAGTTTCTCAAACATGCATTACACCTCGCTTTCCCCTGCACCGGCAAGGACAGCTTGCACCGCTTTAATAGCTACTTCCAGCTGATCCCGGTCCGGTTCCCGCGTGGTCAGCCGCTGCAGCCACAGGCCGGGAGCGGTCAGAGAGCGGAAAAAACGGGAACGCCCTGCCAACCGGATCAGTTCATAAGAAATACCCGCCACCAGGGGCAGAAGAAGCAGGCGCAGCAACAGGCGCAGCCAAAGGGAAGGCCAGCCGAAAAAAGTAAACAGCAGGATACTGACCGTCATGACTAGCAAAAGAAAACTGGTGCCGCAGCGCGGGTGCAGGGTAGTAAACCCTGCGGCATTTTCCGGTGTCAATTCCCGGCCTGCTTCCAAACAGGCGATCACTTTATGCTCGGCGCCGTGATAAGCAAAAACTCGCTGAATGTCCT
Organism: Bacillota bacterium; assembly: GCA_012522075.1. Classification (GTDB taxonomy): domain Bacteria; phylum Bacillota; class Dethiobacteria; order Dethiobacterales; family Dethiobacteraceae; genus DUUE01. The sequence continues at coordinate 23,925 of JAAYLG010000181.1, read as the reverse complement.
GGGCGCGGGAAATGAGCACAAGATACAAAAGGAAAACGACAAGGCGCACCATACCTTCCAGCAGGTTTAAAAGCAAGGGCCTTGCCGGCAGCACGCCGTTCAGCAGGCGAAGCAAAAAAGTGGGCAGGAAAAAAAATAGAGCAATGCCAAAAACAAGGGCGACGCACACCGTCAGGGTTAACTGCCACCCGCTCAGTTCCTCTTCTTCCTCCGGCATGGCCAGGTTGGCCGAAATGGTGATTGCCTTGGCACCAAGGACAAGCGCCTCCAGAAAAGCTACAACACCCCGCAGGAGGGGCAGTTTCAGGACCGGGAAACGTTGCCCTGCAGGTACCAGCTTTTCTTCGTGGACAACAATTTCCTGCTCCGGTGTACGGACAGCAATAGCCAGGCGGTCACCATGCCGCATCATTACGCCTTCAATTACCGCCTGTCCGCCGATTCTCGGTACATTAGACATCTTTTTCCCCCGTTTCCCGCACACTCCGTCCGCTTCATGCTACACAAGAAAGCCGCCACCAGAGCGTATTGCACAATACGGCAGGGATGACGGCCAGAAAACCCCGGCAACAGCCTCTTCTTTTATTCGATCCCGTATTTCTTTTTAAAACGCTCTACACGGCCGCCGGTATCGACAAATTTTTGCTTCCCTGTAAAAAAGGGATGGCATTTGGAACAGATTTCAACTCTCAGTTCTTTCCGGGTCGAGCCGGTTTCAAAAGTATTCCCGCAGGCGCAGGTTACTGTTGCTTTCTGGTATGGAGGGTGTATCTTGGCTTTCATGGGCTTCACCTCTTTCTGCCTGAAAATCCACTCTAATATATTAACACACGGCCATGTCCGGTGCAAGGTTTTTTCCCGCTGAACACCCGGGCGCTTATTCCCGGCGGGCAGGAAGGACTGCCAGGGGATTTTTATGCCTGCCCAGGTAAATGGTTTCCAGGTGAACGTGCGGCCCCGTTGCATTGCCGGTCCGCCCTACCACGGCAATTATCTGTCCCTTTTGCACTTCCTGTCCCACGGTGACATACAGCCTGGCATTATGCCCGTAAACAGACTCCCAGCCGTTGTGGTGATCAATGCAAACCATGTAGCCGTAACTGCCGACCCAGCCCGCAACGGTAACGGTACCGGCAAAAATGGCCTTGACGGGCGAACCGGCCGGAGCGGCCAGGTCCAGGCCGTAATGGAAACCGCCCCAGCGGGGGCCGAAACCGGAAGTGATACGCCCACTGACTGGCCAAATGAAGGCGGGAGTACCAAGAGACTCTCTCCTGTCGCCGGAGCGGGAAGCAATCACCCGGGTGTCAGTGGAGGGGGCGGTGCCCTCCGCCGCACCGGCTACCGGGATGTCCAAAATCTGGCCGGGAAAGATCAGGTCGGGGTTTTGCAGGTTATTGGCCGCAACCAGTGCCGCCACGGCAACGCCGTATTTTTTGGCAATGGCAGTAAGCGATTCGCCGGGCATGACTGTATGCTGCAGGGCGTGAGCCGGCGTCTGCCGTACAAGCCGCTCCTGTGCTTTCTCAAGCTGGGGCAGATAAGCGGGTTGACGGTTGCCGACCGCCAACGCATATGCGGGTGCGTCAGACACTAATCCGGCCTGGCATAAGGCAGTGTTGACGGAAAGCAGAAGCAGGCAGGCTGCACATAAAAAGGGGAAAACACATTTCTTGGCCTGCACAATTGTTCACCTCTTCCGGATCCGGGCCTGACGGCGGCAGAAGCCGCCATGCCGCCCGGAGAAAAACATTTTCCAGTTAGGTTTTCCCGGAAGAGCTGAATTTATACTGTTTCCCCTGTCTTTTTACTCCTCTCCGCAATCTTTGCCACGTGCCACAAAACGCGGCTTGCGGGCCAGGATATGGGTGGCGTAAATGTTGCGGATCGTTCCGGTAATGCCGCGCATCACCAGGGAGTGGGTTTCCGCCGTCTGCCCCCGGTAACGGACGCCGCGCAGCAGGTCGCCGTCGGTAATACCGGTGGCGGCAAAAAGGACATCGTCACCCATGACAAGATCGTCCAGTTCCAGCAGTTTTCCCGGGTCGGAAAAGCCCATCTGCAGTACTCTGGCCACTTCTTCTTCTCCGTTCGGCATGAGCCGCGCCTGCATTTCCCCTCCGAGGCATTTCAGCGCCGCTGCGGCAAGCACACCTTCCGGTGCGCCGCCAATACCAAAAAGGATATCTACCCCGGAATTTTCAAAGGCTGTGGCAATGGCGGCAGAAACGTCGCCGTCCGAAATTAGCTTGACCCTGGCGCCTGCCCGGCGGATTTCTTCTATAATATGGGCATGGCGGGGGCGGTCCAGGATAATGGCGGTGACGTCCCGTACGGCTTTGCCCAAGGCACGCGCCACATTCCGCAGGTTTTCCGTGACGCCGGCATCCAGGCTGATGCAGCCCCTGGCTTTGGGGCCGACGGCAATTTTATTCATATAAATGTCGGGAGCATGCAGCAGGCAACCCCGGGGTGCCACCGCCACCACCGCCAGGGCGTTGGGCAGTCCCTTGGCCACCAGATTGGTGCCTTCCAGCGGATCTACCGCCACGTCTACCTCGGGCTCAATTCCTGTCCCTACCTTCTCGCCGATATAGAGCATGGGGGCTTCATCCATTTCTCCTTCACCAATGACCACTGTGCCGTTGATATTGACCGTATCAAAAACGGCCCGCATGGCATCCACGGCAGCCCGGTCAGCCGCTTCCTTGTCTCCCCGTCCCATGAAACGGCCGGCAGCCAGGGCGGCCGCTTCCGTTACACGGACAAATTCCAAGGCCAGCTCTCTTTCCATCAGGTATCCTCCCCCAGGGGTTGTATTGGCTTTTAATAGTGCTGTCGCCTATTTTTCCTGCATTTTCCGCCAGTCGTTCAGGAAGCGCTCCAGGCCGATGTCGGTTAAGGGATGGTTAAACATTTGTTTTAAGACGGAAAAGGGAACGGTGGCAATATGGGCACCGACTGCAGCCACCTGTGCCACATGCAGCGGGTGGCGGATACTGGCGGCAATTACTTCAGTTTTATAGCCGTAACACCCTATCATCCGGCAAATATCGGCCACCAGCCGGACACCGTCATGCCCAATGTCATCAAGCCGTCCAATGAAAGGGCTGACATAGGAGGCGCCGGCCTTGGCCGCCAGCAAGGCCTGGTTCAGTGAAAAAACCAGGGTCACATTGGTTTGGATTCTTTCCGCCTGCAGGGCGGTGACCGCCTGCAGCCCGTCCGGCGTCATGGGGATTTTGATCACCACATTGTCGGCGATGGCGGCAAGCTCCCTGGCTTCTTTCACCATGTCCGCCGCTTCGGTGGCGATAACTTCGGCGGAAACAGGGCCCTTTACCAGCCGGCAGATGGCCGTAATCCTCTCCTTAAAATTGCCGCCTTCCTTGGCAACAAGCGTCGGGTTGGTGGTCACGCCGTCGATGGCACCCCATTTTACCGCTTGCTCAATTTCTGCCAGATTGGCTGTATCAAGAAACATTTTCATTTTTCTCCCTCCTAAGCTTTGCCGGCACTGCCAAAAAGGCGAATCTTTTCCCGGATGACTTCTTTCATTGCCGCTTTGGCAGGACCCAGGATTTTACGCGGGTCGTATTCTGCCGGGTTGTTTTGCAGCACTTGCTTCACGGCGCGGGCAAAAGCCTGCCTGATGTCGGTATCAATATTAATTTTGCGGGCGCCAAGACTGATGGCGCGGCGGATACTTTCCGCCGGCACCCCTGAAGCACCGTGCAAGACCAAAGGTAACTGCACACGGTCACGAATAGCCGCCAGGCGCTCAAAATCCAGGGACGGTTCTCCTTTATAGGGGCCGTGGGCCGTGCCAATGGCCACGGCCAGCGCATCCACACCTGTGGCGGCGACAAACTGTTCCGCCTCTGTTGGATCGGTCAGAAAAGCGTCTTTTTCCGCCACGGAAATATCATCTTCCGTGCCGCCTATTTTACCCAGCTCGCCTTCCACGGACACTCCCATGGCATGAGCCACCTCCGCCACACGGAGTGTCCGGGCAATGTTGTCCGCCAGGGCGTATCTGGAACCGTCAAACATGACAGATGTAAAGCCGTGCCGCAAGCAAAGCATAGCCTGCTCAAAACTGGTGCCGTGATCAAGATGCAATACTACCGGGATGGACGCGGCAGCTGCCGCCGCCTTGACCATGGCTGTTATATAGTGTAGTCCGGCATATTTGAGCGCACCCTGGCTGGCCTGCAGAATAACAGGCGCCCTTTCTTCCTCCGCCGTTTCCATAATTGCCTGCACAATCTCCATATTGTTCGTATTAAAGGCGCCCACGGCATAGCCGCCGCGCTCCGCTTCCTGCAGGACTTCTTTCAATGTGACAAGGCTCATCTTTTTTTCCCTCCCTTAAGAAGGCTGTTTAAAGACTGCAGGAAAGGGATAATGACTGCAGTTTAAACAGCCTTTGCAGTAATGTTATGCCAATAGTAAAGTTTTAAGCACTTGCAGCCTGTAATTTTGCTGCAATGATCTTTTTCAGTTCTTCAATGTCAAACGGTTTGGAAATGTAGCCCGCAGCGCCCCGTCGCCGCGCTTCTTTCAGCACTTCCAACTCCTCGTAAGCTGTCATAACCAGGATAATGACATGGGGTGCATATCGTTTCAGGAGTGTTAAAGTTTCCAGGCCGTCCATGCCGGACATTTTCATATCAAGCAGCACCAAATCTATCTTTGTCTGCTTGATAATTTCCACGGCCTCACTGCCGCCGGAGGCTGTCAAGACCTTGTACCCGGCATCCTGCAAAACCTCCAGCAACAGCCTGCGAATGCCGGCACGGTCATCAACCACCATAATGGTAGCAGCCATCTTTTCTCCTCCTTTTTCCCATCTCCCAGTATATTTCTTCCTCCGGTAGACAATTTCCTTTTTAATTGACAGCTTATTCAGTTGCAATAAGAGACTGCTATTTCAGCAACCAGCGGCGGAAACCGGCAAACAGGGACGCAAGCCAGTCCAACATGCGGCGGGTCCGTGATTTGCGTCTGCGAAAGAACATGATCCACCCCTCCTTTGCGCCTTTTGCCTGTAATTTCTCCCCCGGCAAAAAGTATTATACGGCAAAAGCAAAAGGCGGGAAGGAGACAAAAAAGAGGGCGCGCGCCCTCTTTTTGGATTTATTTTACTCAGCAGGGTGAATAGCCTCAACCGGGCAGACTTCCTCACAAGCACCACAATCAATGCATGTTTCCGGGTCGATGTGATATTTGGTATCTCCTTCAGAAATGGCGTCAACCGGACATTCTGCCTGACAGGAACCGCATGCGATGCAGTCATCATTAATTACACGCGCCACTTGGGCCACCAACCTTTCTTAAACTATTTGTTAATTAATATACACTAATTTTGTATCATATTCTCCGGCAAAAGACAATATAAAAACCTCTATATCATTCCGTTTTGCTTTGGCGAAAAGCCAGGGCGGCGGCAATAAAATCGCGGAAAAGGGGGTGCGCCCTGTTGGGACGGGATTTAAATTCAGGATGAAACTGTGTGCCTACAAACCAGGGATGTTCCGGCAACTCTATTATTTCCACCAGACTGTTATCCGGGGAAAGACCGCTGACGCGCAGGCCGGACCGGACCAGGCCGTCCCGGAAGCGATTATTCAGTTCATAACGGTGGCGGTGACGTTCAAAAACAAGCTGTGTGCCGTATGCTTTGGCGGCAAATGTCCCCGCTTCCACCCTGCAGGGGTAAAGCCCCAAGCGCATTGTTCCCCCCAGGCCGGTAACATTTTTTTGCGTAGGAAGCAGGTCAATCACCGGATGGGCGGAATCGGGAGCAAACTCGGAAGAATTGGCATCCTGCCAGCCACAGACATTGCGGGCAAACTCAATAATGGCACAGTGCATGCCCAGGCAGGTGCCAAAAAAAGGAATCTTGTTTTCCCTGGCAAAACGGACGGCCGTGATCTTGCCTTCAATCCCCCTGTCGCCAAAGCCGCCCGGGATGAGTATGCCGTCCACACCGGAAAGGTAAGCGGCCGCACCTTCTTTTTCCACATCTTCAGCCTGAATCCAGCGGATTTCCACTTCGCAGTCATTTTCATAACCGCCGTGATAGAGGGATTCGGCCACACTGAGATAGGCATCCCTCAGGGAAACATATTTGCCCACCAGACCAATTGTCACCCGGTGACGCAGATTTTTTATCCTCTGCACAAGCTTTTCCCAGTCGCTTAAATCGCAGTCACCGTCTTTGAGACCAAGCTGCTGGACGACAATTGCATCAAGGCCTTCCTGCCGCAATTTCAGCGGCACTTCATAGATTATTTCCACATCAAGGTTTTCAATGACAGCTTCCGGGGCAATATCGCAGAATAGAGCAATTTTTTCTTTGATGTCACGTGAAAGGGGCTTTTCCGTCCGGCAAACAATGACGTCGGGCTGAATACCAATGGAGCGCAGTTCCTTGACTGAATGTTGCGTCGGCTTTGTTTTCAACTCACCTGATTTGGACAGGTAGGGGACGTATGTAACATGAATATACATTACCTTGTCACGGCCGATGTCGCTTTTCATCTGGCGGATTGCCTCCAGGAAAGGCAGACTTTCAATATCGCCCACTGTACCGCCGATTTCCGTTATCACCACGTCTACCTCCGCTTCCCTGGCGGAGCGCATGATGCGGTCTTTAATTTCATTGGTAATATGGGGAATCACCTGAACCGTACCACCGAGAAATTCGCCTTTGCGTTCCTTGCTAATGACGGACCAGTATATTTTTCCCGTTGTTACATTGGAGTTTTTTGTCAAATTGATATCAATAAAGCGCTCATAATGCCCCAGATCCAGGTCGGTTTCCGCCCCGTCATCGGTGACAAATACTTCACCATGCTGATAAGGACTCATGGTACCGGGGTCAAAGTTAATATAAGGATCAAACTTTTGTGTGGTTACTTTCAGACCGCGGCATTTTAACAGGCAGCCCAGTGAAGCGGCAGTGATTCCCTTGCCTAGGGAAGAAGCTACACCACCTGTGATAAAAATGTATTTTGTATCCATTTTTTCCACCTTCCCCTTCCGGCTTCTACAAGCATGCTTGCAAAAAAACCAATACCATACCTTATACTACTCGAAGGAGAAAAATCCTTTTGGCTGCCTGCAACTTGCCGGTGCCACTCAGAGCGCTTTGGCCAAAATCATTTCCCGCATGGCCTTGGCGGCCAACATGGCTGTAATTCCCGCCGGGTCATAGTGGGGTGCAACTTCCACCAGATCCATGCCCACCAGCTCCAACCCGGCAAGTTCCTCCAGGGCGGCCAGCAGCTCGGCGGAAGTTATCCCCCCCGGTTCAGGAGTGCCTGTCCCCGGAGCATATGCCGGGTCCACCACGTCTATGTCCACAGTAAGGTAAACGGGCCGCCCTTTAAGCGCGGGGATTGTTTCCGCCAGCGGTTGCAATACATGAAAAGGGTAAAAATGGGTATGCTCTTTGGCAAAGGAAACTTCTTCCTCGGCCGCCGAACGGATGCCGTACTGGTAAAGATCCAGCCCAAGTTCTGTTGCTACATGATACATGACGGAGGCATGGGAATGGCTGACACCCAGGTAATGGCTGCGCAAGTCGGCATGGGCATCCAGCTGGACAACTGCCGGCCGGACAAAATGACGCGCCACCGCCCGCAATGCTCCGAGGGTTACCAGGTGTTCTCCTCCCACAAGCAGCGGGAATTTTCCTTCCTCAAGGATAGTGTGGACGGCTTCCTCTATGATTGCCAGAGAGCCGGCTACATCGCCTGCGGGCAGCAACAGATCACCCGCATCAAAAAAACGGGCGGCAAAGAGCGTTTTGCCGGCAGCCAGGCTGTATTCTTCCAGGCCTTGGGAAGCGGATCTTATGGCCTGGGGGCCGCTGCGGGAGCCGGGGCGGAAGGATGTAGTATAATCCATGGGAGCGCCAAGCAGCACCAAGCGGCTTTGTGCATAATCATCTCCCGCAGCAAGAAAACGCCCGCCGCCTGCTTCACACAGTGCACGCAATTTTTCCCCGTTCATTTTACCGCCACCAGTTCACGGACAAAGCCGGGCAGGGCAAAACAAGCCGCATGGACATCATAATTATAATATTTTGCCTGCAGCGGTTTTTTAAGGCAATGCTGCGGGTCATAACATTTGGAGGCAGCGGTGAAACTCCAGAGACCGCCGGGATAAGTAGGCACATTGGCCAGATAAAGTTTTGTCAGGGGAAAGATGCGCCGTAAGCTGGCGGTAACATCGGCAATGAGATCATCATTATAGAAAGGCGATTCTGTCTGTGCCACTGCCAGCCCGTCCTTTTTCAGCGCACGGTAGACGTTCTGATAAAATTCGGTGGAAAAAAGCCTGGCTCCCGGACCGACAGGTTCGGTGGAATCCACCAGAATCACATCATACTCACCAACAACCTGCTTCACATGCTCCATGCCGTCGGCCACCAGAACAGTCACCCGGGGGTCGGCAAAACCTACCGCGATGGACGGCAGGTATTTTTTCGCCGCTGCAATAACCTCCGCGTCTATTTCCACCAGTGTTGCTTTTTCCACACTGTCATATTTTAGTACTTCACGGAGCACGCCACCGTCGCCCCCGCCCACTATCAGCACATGCTGCGGTTGGGGATGAGACTGCATGGCAATATGGGCCAGCATTTCATGGTAGATAAATTCATCCTTTTCGGTAGTCATAACCATACCGTCCAGGACAAGTATACGCCCAAACTGTACCGTATCAAGAACAGCCAAATCCTGGTAACGCGTTTGATAATGGCAGAGTGTTTCCCGAACGAGGCAGGTAATGCCCAGATAGGGAGTTTGTTTTTCAGTGTACCAGAGCTCCATTGCAATCCCTTCCCTGCAAAGGTTTAATACCAAAGAGCAACAGCGGCAAAAACGCAGCCTACCGACTGGACGGTATGTTCAACCGCACGGATTTCCATTCTCACAAGCGGCATGCCGCGTGACGCAAATGCTTCCTCCAGCATGGCTTTAATTTTTTCCTCCGCCTCCGCTTTGCTGCAGGTACCGGAATACTCCATGATTACACCAAAAGTATCTGCACTGAAACCGATGCCGACAGCCGCGGCAATCCGTTTCCCCGGCTCGTCGCAAACGATGGAACCGTACGCCGTGGGAACCAGGGCACCGGGCGGCAGGACAAGGTCTTGGTCCTGCTTTGCCGACGGAGGCAAAATGCTGGAAATGCGTACTAGATTAACATTGCCGATCCCTGCGGCCAGCAGAGCGTTGTCAAAAGCATTCAGTTTCTGCCTGCCTTCTGCAGCAGCGGCAACGATTTTAAACTTTTTCGGGGTCGGTAGCATGAAAGAACCTCCTTCGCCGGTATTGCCCCGACAGTGACAGTGTGCTTGCAAAAACGCAGGAAAACTGCACCCGCGGGCATATCGAGAGCATTATACCACATATTCTGCAGGTTGCAAACAATTACTGATTGCCAACTTGCAAAAGGTAAAAAAATTTTTTCACATGTAATTTTCGTTGTAAAGGGGGAACAGCATGCGCCAGTTTACACGCTATTTCCTGATCTGCCTGGTAGTTCTTTTTTTGCTGCTGCTCGGCGCAGTGGGGCTGCTGGCCGCCACGGTGGCCGGAATGGGAGATTTGCCGCCGGAAGAAACGCCGCTGACAAGCACATTTTACGACCGCAACGGTAATGTAATCTCCACGCGTTTTGAACAGAACCGTTTTGTCATTCGGCTGGAAGATTTGCCCGCCTATGTTCCCCGTGCTTTCATTGCCATAGAAGATCACCGTTTTTATGATCATTTCGGCCTGGACATCCAGGCACTTTTACGGGCGCTTTTCCGCAATCTGCAGGAAGGCCGGGTGGTGGAAGGGGGCAGTACCATTACCCAGCAGCTGGCGCGCAATCTTTTTCTGACCCATGAACGTACTTGGAAACGCAAGCTGCAGGAGGCGCTGCTGACGCTGCAGCTGGAGAGAAAATACAGTAAAAATGAAATCCTGGAGAAATACCTGAACACCATTTATTTCGGCCATTCCGCCTACGGCATCGAAGCGGCGGCCCGTACTTATTTCAACAAACCGGCCGCGGAACTGACACTGGCCGAAGCGGCGCTGCTGGCCGGCATTCCACGCGGTCCTGCCTATTATTCCCCTTATCTCGGCGAGCAAGCCGGGGAGGCGGCAAAAAGGCGCCAGGAGGCGGTCCTCTCTCGCATGGTGGAGGAAGGGTTTATTTCGGCGCAAGACAAGGAGACGGCCCTCAAACAGGAGCTTGTTTATTCCGGCAGGGAGGCGTTGCAGGCTTCACGCCAGTTTGCAGCTTATTTTATTGATTACCTCATTAATCACGAAATTATGGACAAACTGTCCGGCTATACCGACGACCCGCTTGTCATCTACCGCGGCGGCCTGCATATCTATACCACGCTGGATAAAAAAATGCAGCAGGTGGCGGAAGAGGTGTTTGCCGATCCTGCCGCTCTGCCGGAAACAATTATTAATGACGAGGGAGAAGAAGTGCCTCTGCAGGCCGCCCTGGTAGCCTTGGATCCGGAGGACGGCTCGGTCCTGGCCCTGGTAGGCGGCCGCGATTTCAGCAAAAGCCAGGTCAACAGGGCGATAACCAGGCGCTCGCCGGGTTCTTCCTTTAAGCTCTTTACCTATGCCGCCGCCTTGGAAAACGGCTATACGGCTGCCACCGTCCGCGACAGCGCCCCTGTTTCGTATCACATTCCGGGCACGGACGAACCATATGAGCCTTCCGAGTACGGGGAGCGTTTTTTTGGGAAGCTGCGCCTCCGGGAAGCTATTGCCCGCTCCAGCAACGTGATCGCCGTAAAAATCAATGACGAACTGGGGCCGGAAAAAACCCAGGAAATGGCCCGCCGGCTTGGCATTGAAAGTGAAGTCGAACCCGTCCTTGCCAATCCGCTTGGTACGGCGGTTGTAACCCCGCTGGAAATGGCCGCCGCCTATGCCGTTTTTGCCAATCAGGGCATCAAGGTGGAACCGCGCTTCATCACTAAAATTACCGATGCAAACGGGCGTGTGCTCTACGAAGCAGGCCCGCCCCAGCGCAGGGAAGTCCTGGACCCGCGGATTGCCTATCTGTTGACAGACATGATGAAAGGTGTGACTGCTCCGGGCGGCACCGCTTCCTCCCTGGGTCCTCTCCTGGAGCGCATTATTGCCGCCAAAACAGGCACTTCCCAGAATCACCGCGATTCTTTTATGGTAGGCTATACACCGGAGCTGGTCACTGCCGTCTGGGTAGGCAATGACGACAACAAATCCCTGGGCTGGGGGCAGACAGGCGCCGTGCGCGCCGGGCAGGTCTGGGTGCGTTTTGTCAACGGTGCCCTGCGAGGAGAACCGGTGACTGATTTTACCCGCCCTCCCGGGCTGTCGGAAATACTCATCTGCCCGGAAACAGGCTTGCTGCACAACCCGCGCTGTTCCCATGAACCGGTGCGGGAGCTTTTTATCCCCGGGACGGAACCGGCCGTACGGTGCAGCTGGCCCGAATGCCCGTACTGCCCGCCGGAGCCTGAATGGAACTGGAACGAGGGCTGGTGGTACAACCGCCCCGGAGACGGCGTCAATACCCCCGGTTGGCGGCTCCGGAACCGGCAGTAACGCCAAGAAAAAACTGAACCCCGCCCTTGACGGGGTCCAGTAACAAGAAGCCGCTCAGCTGCAAGGCTGTTTTCCTTTAGCGTAAGAAGGGGTTGTAACGTTTTTCCTCGCCTATGGTGCTGGCGGGTCCGTGGCCGGGATAAACCACCGTCTCTTCCGGCAGGACAAGCAGTTTAGTTTTAATGGAATTGATAATCTGGGCAAAGTTGCCGCCGGGAAAGTCCGTGCGGCCGATGGAGCCGGCAAAAAGCGTATCCCCGCTAAAAAGCACGCCTTCCCCCTGCAGACAGACCGATCCCGGGCTGTGGCCCGGCGTGGACAATACTTTCAAGGTCACACTGCCAAAAGTAAGTTCCTGCCCATCCTCCAGAAAACCGTCCGCCTCGGCCGGTTCGACTTTGTCGCCATAAAAGCCAAGGGCGTCATGCGGGTGACGCAGCATCTCGCTGTCCGCCTGGTGGATGTAAAGCGGTGCATCCAGGGCTTCCCGCACGGCGGCGGCCGCCCCTATATGGTCAATATGGCCGTGTGTACAGACTATATGGGTCACCTCAATGTCTTTCTCGCGGACCAGGCGTAAAATTTTTCCGGCCTCGGCACCCGGATCAATTAGAATACCACGGCGCGTCTTTTCGCAGGCGGCAAGATAGCAGTTGGCGGCAAAGGCTCCTGTTTCCAGGGAATAAAGCAACATGGCATAACCTCCTTGAACAACCTTATAGTACCAGTATTTCCACACAGGCGCCGGAAATCCTTTCCGTGCTCCTCTGTTTACATTTTTACCGCCCGGGACAAAGCCTGGTCGAGATCCTCAAGCAGGTCCGCCGGGTCTTCCAGGTTTTTTGCGCAAAATGCTTGAGCAAATTGCTGCCTATACATTATAATGGAAAGAAATATGCTATGGAGGTAATGCTATGGAAGGGCGTGTTTATAATTTTAACCCTGGTCCCGCCACACTGCCGCTTGAGGTGCTTAAACAGGCACAGCAAGAGCTGTTAAACTATAGAGGGATCGGTATGTCTGTCATGGAAATGTCCCACCGGTCCAAGGATTTTGAAGCCATTATTCACGAGGCGGAAGCATTATGTAAAGAAATCAGCGGACTTGGCGATGATTACCGCGTGCTCTTTCTCCAGGGCGGCGCCAGTATGCAGTTTGCCCTGATTCCCTTTAATTTCGTGACAGTAGGAACAACTGCTTATTATGCCGTCACCGGTAATTTCGCCGAAAAAGCTTTTGCCGAGGCGCAAAGAGTGTGCCCGGCCAAAACGGCTGTCTCCACCGCCGCAGACAATCATTGTCGCATTCCCGCTCAGCATGAGCTAAAATTTCCCGCGGATGCGGCCTACCTGCACATCACAACCAATAATACCGTCTATGGAACGGAATGGCATTACATACCGGAAACAAACGACGTCCCCCTGATAGCCGACATGTCCAGCAATATTTTCAGCCGCCCCCTGGACTACAGCAAATTTGCCCTTGTCTATGCCGGCGCCCAGAAAAACCTGGGGCCTGCCGGCGTGACCGTGGTTATAATCCGGAAAAGCATGCTGGAAAAGGTGCCTGACAACCTGCCCAATATGTTCAGCTATAAAGTGATGGCCAAGCAGAATTCCCTGTATAATACTCCGCCCACTTTCGGTATTTATCTGGTGAAGCTGGTTTTAGAGTGGCTGAAGGACCTGGGCGGCCTGCCTGCCATTGCCAGGCATAACAGGGAGAAAGCCGGCATGATTTACGCCGCCATTGACAACAGTGACGGTTTTTACCGCGGTCACGCCCAAAAAGAAAGCCGCAGCTTGATGAATATTACCTTCCGCCTGCCTACCGAGGAACTGGAGCAAAAATTTGTGACCGAGGCGGCGGCAAAAGGACTGGTGGGTTTAAAAGGATACAGAACAGTGGGAGGTATTAGAGCTTCCGTCTACAATGCCATGCCCCGTGCAGGCTGCGAGCTGCTGGCAACCTTTATGGACGATTTTGCCGGGAAAAACAGGTAAATGAAGGCTGCTCTCCGGTTGCTCGTGTCAGCGGGCAGGCAACAGCGGGAGTGTCTTTGCAGTCAGTTTTTTCGGAGGAGAGTGAAAAAAGCATGTTTTCCAAGAAAGTGCAAGCCATTTCCCCTTCGCCCACCCTGGCCATAGACGCCAAGGCAAAGCAGATGAAAGCGGATGGCATTGATGTGATCGGCTTCGGCGCAGGGGAGCCTGATTTTGATACACCCGTGCATATCAGGGAAGCCGCCATTAAAGCCATTAATGACGGTTTTACCCGCTACACACCCGTTGCCGGCAGTGCTGATTTGCTGGAGGCAATCTGTCAGAAGTTCCGCAGAGACAACGGGCTGCAGTACGAAGTAAAAAATATTGTGGTCAGCAACGGAGCCAAGCACTCCCTGGCCAATGCTTTTGCCGCCCTGCTCAATCCGGGAGATGAAGTAATTGTTCCTGCACCCTATTGGGTAAGTTACCCGGAAATCGTCAAAATGAATGACGGTGTCCCCGTGATTGTCGAAACAGTCAAAGAAAATAATTTTAAAATAACTCCGAAGGAACTGCAGCAGGCACTGACGGACAAAACGAAAGCCATTCTCCTTAACAGCCCCAACAACCCGACGGGCCAAGTTTACAACCGGGCCGAACTGGAGGCAATCGCCGATTTTGCCGTGGAGCATGATCTTTATGTGGTCTCCGATGAAATTTATGAAAAACTGATTTACGGCGGTGAAAAACATGTCAGCATAGCTTCGCTGGGAGAAGCAATCAAAGAACGTACCATTATCGTCAACGGTGTCTCCAAAGCATATGCCATGACGGGCTGGCGAATCGGTTTTACCGCCTCCACTGCCACCTTGGCGAAAATGATGAGCAGCCTGCAGAGCCACATGGCCAGCAATGCCAACTCCATTGCCCAGAAAGCCACCATTGCCGCGCTTTCGGGGCCACAGGACTGCGTGGCGGAAATGAGAGCCGCCTTCGCCGCCCGCCGGGATGCCATGGTGGAAAAAATAGCCGCCATTTCCGGCCTTTCCTGCATCGAACCGCTGGGAGCCTTTTATGTCTTCGTGGATGTATCCGGCATGCTGGGCCGCTCCTGCCGCGGCCGTACCATTAAGACAAGTGATGATTTTGCCGCGGTCTTGCTGGAAGAAAAGCAGGTGACCGTAGTTCCCGGGACAGGCTTCGGTGCGCCGGAATTTATTCGCCTCTCTTACGCCCTCTCCATGGAAAAGATGCTGGAAGGACTGGAGCGGATAGACGCTTTTGTCCGCAGTCTCGAATAAAAACGGCGGCATGGGAATAGCAGATAAAAACAGTGAGGTGCAATTAGAGCACCTCACTGTTTTTTGCTTTTAAGAAGCCGCTTCTTTTTTCCTGTCTTGCCGGGCAAAGTCCCCGCCGCAGGCGGACTGTATCTCCGCCAGCACTTCCGCTGCCGAGGCGGCAAACTGTTTGCCCATGGCGGCCGCCAGGGCTGCTATCACTTCAAGATTGCTGCGCCCGGTGAGCGGCGGCACGGCCGCCCTGACCGGGAGCAGCCTGCCTTCACTGTTTACCACAGTACCGTCCGTTTCGGCAAAGGTAACCAGCGGGAGGATCACATCGGCCCGTTCCAGGTCCTTGCGCCAGCTTGTTGCCATGGCTATCACCAGCGTATCGTCACCGAAGATGCTCCTTGTAAGATCCAGGTCGTCGCCGGCCACCAGTACGGCGCCAATGTCTCCCCTGCCGATTTTCGCCAGCAGGTCCGGCAGGGCAAAACCGGCATGCCGCGGTGCCGCGGCGACTGCAGACACAGGCCTGCGCCCGGGCAAAAGATCCGGGTGGACACCCACCTCCAGCTGGCCGCGGACATTGCCCCCCGCATGCATTACCAGCAGATTGTCCTTTTTGCCGCAGGCGGCAAGGAGACCGGCAAGCAATTCCCGCTCAGTGCAACCGACGCTGTCGCCGGTAACAATGACCACGGGACGTGCGGCCAAAGCCAAATCCTGCAGCATGGCAGCAAGCCTGGCGGTGCCGACACGCAGCAGGCGGGGCAGTTCGTCAAGCAGGCGCCGCATGTCTTCCGGCCGGCAGGGCATGTCCACATCTTCCGCCAAAAGGCCCAACTCACCGGCCAAACCGTACAGGGCGGCCAGTACCTTTGCCGTATAACCGTTATTAACCAGCAGGGAGTGGGTTGCGTATTTGTCAAGCCTGGTAGGCTGTTCGCTGATTACGGCCAGCTTGCTGCCGCTTTCCGCCGCCTTGCGAACCATGGAGGCCAAAACGGGGAAGTCACAAGTAAGATCGGCGCCTGCCGCAAGAATCATATCGCTTGCGGCTATGTCGCTGAAGGCGGCGGCGTCAAAAGCAGTGCAGTTTTCCGCCGCGCCTGTACCGGCAATGTTATTGGTCCCAAGCACTTCACGCGCCAGTTTCTGCAAGAGGTAGTTTTCTTCGTTGGTAAGGGCGGGGGAAGCAAGCACGGCCAGGCTGCCCGGTCCCAGCTGCTTTTTCACTTGCCCTAAAATGGCGGCAGCGGCGCCGACGGCTTTGTCCCAGGATGCGGCCTTCAGGCTGCCGCCGTCACGCAGCAGCGGTTCCGCCAGGCGTTCCTTGCCGTGGACATAATGGGCGGCAAAGTAGCCTTTGTGACAGAGAATACCGTTATTTCTCCCACCGCGCAGCGGTGTGGCAACTGCCACAATCTGATCCCGGGAGATGTGCATTTCCAGTTCACAGCCTATGCTGCAGCGGGTGCAGGTGGTGGCCACCACTTTTTCCGCTTTAAAAGGACCCGGCTTGGCAAAAGGTGTTGCAGCGACAAGGGCGCCCGTGGGACAGGCGGAAATGCAGAGGCCGCAGGCATCACACTCCGACTGGGACAGGGCAAGTCCTTCGAACTGTTGTACCGTAGTCTCAAAGCCGCGGTTGACAAAGCCCATGACGCCGCCGTCCTGCACTTCCTGGCAGATACGGACACAGTTGCCGCAGAGAATACATTTATTTGCATCCTGTACCAGGTTCTCGTTGCTGACAATGTCATAGCGTTTTTCGTGGGTGCCCAGTACTTTAATATCCACGTCGTATTTGCCGCAGAGACGGCGCAGCTCGCAGTCAAAAGCATCCTGGCAGCCGCAGGAGAGGCAGCGTTTTGTTTCCTTAAGGGCCGCCTCCCGGGTCAGTCCGAGGTTATACTCTCTAAAGTCGGTTTTCCGTTCCGCTGCCGGCAGAATCGTTTCGCTTTGCCTGTGCAGCTTCTCCCTGTCGGCAAAAAGCGCCGGGTCAATATCCTCCCAGTTTTCACCCATGGTGCAGTTGAATTCATCCTTGGCGGGGACAACCGGCTCGCCGCGCAGATACTGATCTATGGCCAGGGCGGCGCGTTTGGCCGCGCCGACCGCCTCCACTACCGTTTTGGGTCCGGTGACGCAGTCCCCGGCGGCAAAGACGCCCTCCAGGCAGGTGGCGCCCGTTTTGGGATCAGCCTGCAGGTTCCCCCGGTCGCACAGCTCCAGCCCGCACGCAGCCACCGTTTCTCTTTCCAACGCCTGGCCGATGGCGAGAATCACCGTATCCGCCGGAATGGTAAATTCGGACCCCTTAATGGCCACCGGGCGACGGCGGCCGGAAGCATCCGGTTCACCCAGCTCCATGCGGATGCATTCCAGTTCCTCAAGCTTGTCCCCCCGGCAGATATAACCCTGTGGGTTGGCAAGCAGCAGGAACTTAACGCCTTCCTCTTCCGCTTCTTCGATTTCCAGCATATTGGCCGGCATTTCTTCCCGGCTGCGGCGGTAGACAACCGTTACTTTCTCCGCGCCCAGGCGAAGAGCGGTCCGGGCGGCGTCCATGGCGGTATTGCCGCCGCCCACTACCACCACATTGCGCCCCAGTTTGGGGGCATTGCCCTCCACCACGGCGCGCAAAAAGCCAATACCGTTTAAAATGCCGGGAGTATCTTCTCCGGGCAGGCCCAGCATCTGCGCAGCCTGGCTGCCAAGGCCCAGAAAAACTGCATCGTAAGCTTGCCGCAGCTCATCCAGGGTAAAGTCTTTTCCCAGCACCTGCCCCAGTTTTATTTCGGCGCACAGGTCTGTAATCAGCTTGATTTCCTGGTCAAGGATCGCCTTGGGGAGACGGTACTCGGGAATCCCGTAACGCAGCATGCCGCCCAACTCAGGCCCCCTGTCATAAACGGTAACCCGGTGGCCCGCCAGGGCCAGGTAATAGGCCGCCGTCAGACCGGCGGGGCCGCCGCCCACCACGGCCACGCGCTTGCCTGTGTCGGGCAGGGGCGTGGCGGCATAACGGTTATAATTTTCCAGGTCATAGTCGCCGGCATAACGTTTCAGGGCACAGATATCAACCGGTTCATCCACAATGTTGCGGCGGCAGGCATCTTCACAGAAACGGGGACAGACACGGCCGCAGACGGAAGCAAACGGCATTTGCTCCCTGATCAAGGCTGCGGCTGCGTCCCGCCTGCCGTTGGCAATGTGGGCAATATAGCCCTGGATATCAATATGGGCCGGGCAGGCCAACTGGCACGGGGCAACACAGTCGCCGCAGTGCTCGGTCATCAACAAAGACAGTGCCGTTTTACGCAGCTTCCGGATTGTTTCATTCTCCGTGGTGACTTTCAGGCCCGGCGATACCGCCTGGCCGCAGGCGGGAACGGGCCCGCGGCCGCCTTCTATTTCCACAAAGCATAAACGGCAGGAGCCAAACGGTTTTAACCGCGGGTCATGGCAAAGATGGGGAATGTGAATCCCGGCGGTAAGAGCAGCCTCCAACAGGTTACTGCCTTCTTCGGCCCAAACCTCTTTTCCGTCAATCCAAATTTGCACTTTTGGCATTTTCACACCTCATTTATTTCAAAGAATAACTGCTATTTTGCCTCTTGCGGTTCCGGAGCTCCGGATATGACCTCTATGGCATTGAATTTGCAGCTGTTATAGCAGAGCCCGCAGCGGATACAAAGATCCTGATTAATGACATGGGGAGTTTGCTTGGCCCCGGTGATGGCGCCGACCGGACAGTTGCGGCGGCACACACCGCAGGCAACACAAGCCTCGGGGTGAATGATATAACGGATAAGCGCTTTGCAGATCTTGGCGGGACAACGTTTGTCCCGTACGTGGGCAAGGTATTCGTCACGGAAATACTTGAGGGTTGTCAGGACCGGATTGGGAGCAGTCTGTCCCAGGCCGCAGAGGGAGCCGGCTATCACCTGCTCGGCCAAATCTTCCAGGAGGTCGAGATCGCTTTCCGTTCCTTTGCCTTCCGTGATCCTGTTCAAGATCTCAAGCATTTTTTTGGTCCCCGTCCGGCAAAAAGTGCACTTGCCGCACGACTCGTCACAAGTAAAAGTAAGGAAGTAACGTGCCACATCAACCATGCAGGTGTCTTCATCCATGATCAGCATGCCGCCGGAGCCCATGATGGCACCGATGGCTTTTAATGATTCATAGTCTACAGGCGTGTCGCCCATACTGGCAGGGATGCAGCCGCCGGAAGGGCCGCCTGTCTGGACGGCCTTAAACTTTTTACCTGTGGAAATCCCGCCGCCGATGTCAAAAACTATTTCGTTAATGGTGAGCCCCATGGGGATTTCCACCAGGCCGCCGCGTTTTACCTTGCCGGCCAGGGCAAAAACTTTCGTTCCTTTGCTGCTTTCCGTGCCCAGGCGGCTGTAGGAGGCGGCACCCTCCCTGATAATATAAGGAACATTGGCCAGTGTTTCCACATTGTTAATGCAAGTAGGCCGGCCAAAAAGGCCTTTCTGCGCCGGATAGGGCGGCCGGAAACGCGGCATGCCGCGTTTGCCTTCAATGGACATCAAAAGGGCCGTTTCCTCGCCGCAGACAAAAGCCCCTGCTCCTTCCCGGATCTGCACGGAAAAGTCAAAGCCTGAACCCAGGATGTTTTCACCCAAAAAGCCGCGTTCAGTGGCGGCGGCAATGGCTGTCCGCAAATTGCGGATGGCCAGGGGATATTCTGCCCGGCAGTAAACGTAGCCCTCCGTTGCCCCGATGGCATAACCGGCAATAATCATGCCTTCCAGGACACTGTGGGGATTGCTCTCCAGGAGGCTGCGGTCCATAAAAGCGCCCGGATCCCCCTCATCCGCATTGCAGACGACATATTTCTGTTCGCCTGCCGCTTCCCGGGTATATTTCCATTTCAAGTTGGTGGGGAAGCCCGCCCCGCCGCGGCCGCGCAGCCCGGCGGCGCCTATTTCGGCAATTACTTCTTCCGGCGTCATGCTGCCGAGCGCCTTGGTTAAAGCCTCGTAACCGCCCACTTCGAGATAGCTGTCAATGCTTTCCGGATTGATTTTGCCAAGATATTTCAGCAGTACGCGGTGCTGCTTGGTAAGAAAGGGAGTATGCTCCGTTTCGGCGTCCGTACTAAAAACCAAAAGGTCGGTGACCGGACGACCGCCTTTAATATGCTCTTCAACGATGGTTGCGGCCTTGTCCGCCGTCACATTGCCGTAAACATAGCTTTTGCCTTCACTGTCTATCACTTCCACCAGCGGTTCACAGTAGCACATGCCCATGCAGCCGGTTTTTTCCGGAGTTATCCCGTAGGCTGCCAGGAGGGGCACAATTTCATCGTAAGTTTTGCTTGCACCGGCGGCAATACCGCAGGTGCTAAGGCCAACCCGGACTTTATACGTCTTGTTTCCCATGTTGGCTTTCCCCCTTTGGTGATTTTTCTTTGGCAGCCGCCGCACGGGCCGCTTTAACCAGCGCCTGCGCTTTATCCGGCGTGACGCGGGCATGCGTTTCGTTGATAAAATTTACCACGGGTGCCAGGCTGCAGCAGCCGAGGCAGGCCACTTTTTCCAGGGTAAAGAGACCGTCTTCGCTTGTCCCGCCCGTTTTCGCTCCTGTGGCATGTTCAAAAGCATCGCTGATTTTTTCCGCCCCAGCCAAATGACAGGCCGTGCCATGGCAGACACTGATCGTATACTTGCCCACCGGCTGCAGGCGAAACTGGGCGTAAAAAGTGGCAATACTGTAGATGTCGCTTTCCGGTATGCCTGTCAGGTCTGAAATTCTGGTAATGGCTTCCGGGGCAATATAACCGAAAGTCTTCTGGATTTCCTGCAGGATGGGAATGGTTGCCCCCCTGTTAACACTATGCTTACGGACAATTGCATCAATGATCTCAATAGGGTTTTTCGCAGTTACAGCAGTGTTGTCTCTTGCGCTCATACATTTAACTCCTTTATCTTCAGAAATTTCTGCCAGGTTACCGTATAAGTTTTTGCAGCAATTCCTGCCGCAGGGAACGGTGACGCTCCCGGGCGGAAACGATTTTGAGAACCCGGACGTCCTCCACACAAGGCAGAGCCGCCACCTTGTCGGCAACTTTTTCAGGAATCTCCGCCGCAATCATGGCCACGATATCCGCATCGCCGACCACGGGATCGGCAAAATCAACTTCCGCCTGTTCCGCCACAGCGGAGACTGCTTCCGGAAACTTTCCGGCTTTCCATTCATCCCGTACAGTAATTAAAAGGTATGCCCGTGAAATCACTTTCAGCTGCTCCTTTCACGTAAACTTACCAAGAATACAGACAGCAGTATTTCAAACACAAGTATAACATGTATGCAGCATTCGGTAAACAGGAGGAAAATGCTGTTATTTATTTCACATATACTGGGTTTAGGCCGTTTTTTGGCGTAAACGCCGGTTTTTTGCGCCTATTCGGGTCTCCCGCCACTGAAAAAAGGAAAAAAAAGGCGGCAGTTGCCTGCCGCTTTTTGGCCGCTTTGTTGTCACCGGTCGTCCCCGATTTCATGTCTTTCAATGTTTCCCAGGCAATCCGCCAGCAAGGAGGGAATATCCAAGGCTGCTTCCGCCGCTTCCACATCCGCCGAACGCGGGCGGATGGCCGGATAGGCGGGCAGAAAAAGAGTGCAGCAGTCTTCGTACGGACGGATGGAGATCGGGTAAGTTTCCATCCGGCGGGAAATTTCCGTAATTTCCTGCTTGTCCATGCCAATAAGAGGACGCAGGACCGGGAGAGAAGTCACTCGCTCAATAACATTGATACTTTCCATGGTCTGGCTGGCCACCTGGCCCAGGCTCTCGCCTGTAATCAAGGCCAGTGCCTTCCGCCGGGCTGCCAGTTGTTCCGCCACACGCAACATCATGCGCCGCATCAGCGTCACTGTCAGCCGCTCCGGCGCCTTTAGGCGCAATTCCGTCTGAATTTCCGTAAAAGGCGCCACATGCAGGATAATCCTGCCGCCGTAGACGGCAAGCCGGTGGCATAAATCAAAAACTTTTTCCTTCGCCCGTTCGCTGGTAAAAGGGTAGCTGTGAAAATGCAGCGCTTCCAGGGTCACACCGCGTTTCAGCATCATCCAGCCGGCGACCGGGCTGTCAATACCGCCGGAAAGTAAGAGCAGGCCTTTTCCGGCCACTCCCACAGGCAGGCCGCCGGGGCCCAGGATTTTTTTTGTGTAAAGGTAAGCTTCTTCTTCCCGGATCTCGATATCCAGCACCTCCTGCGGCGTATGGACATCAACGGTTAAACCGGGCAGGTTGCGCAGCAGGTGGGCGCCCACGGCTGCACTGATTTCCTGGGAAAGCAGAGGGAAACGTTTGTTGGCCCGCTTGGTGTTGACTTTAAAAGTTAAACCGGGCCGCGCTGTTTTGGCAAACTCTTGCAGGGCGGCGGCCTTGATGGCTTCCAGGTCCAGCGGGACTTTTACTACCGGGCTGAAAGAAACAATGCCGAAAACCTTTTGCAGGCGTTCCTCCACCTCCCGGCTGCTTGTGTCCGGGACCTCCACATAATTGCGTGTATGGGCCTGCCAGACGCGGCAGCCGGGGATATCCCGCAGAACTCTTTGTATATTGGCCGTCAGTGTGTTTTCAAAAAAACGGCGGTTTTTCCCTTTCAGGCCGATTTCACCGTAACGAATCAAATACAGCATTTGCTATTTCCTCCGTGTCAAGCGGCGCAAGTGAGCCACCGCCTGCTGCAGTTTTTCCACAGTATACTCCAGTTCCGCTTCCGTATTCAGCAGTGAAAAGCTGAAACGCAGCGTCGCTTCAATTTCCTTTGGGGTGCGCCCCATGGCCAGCAACACATGGCTCGGATCCGCCCGGTGGGAGTGGCAGGCAGACCCGGTGGAAACATATATCCCGGATCTTGCCAGTTCATGCACCAGCACCTCGCCCTTAACCCCGGGAAATGTGATGCTGACAATATGGGGAGCGCCTTTTGCCGGGCTGTTTACCATTATATCGGGAATCGCCTCGGAAACGGCCCGCAGAAAAAATTCTTTCAGCCGGGCCAGCCCGGTTGCCGTTTTCTCCCGCCCGGCAAGGGCAAGCCGCGCCGCAGCGGCAAAACCGGCGATGCCGGCCATATTTTCGGTCCCCGGGCGCAGGCCGGCTTCCTGGTCGCCGCCGTGGAAAAGAGGTGCAAGCGGAACGCCTGCTCTGCGCCACAAGGCGCCGCAGCCCTTGGGACCGTGGATTTTATGGGCGGAAATGGTAATTAAATCCGCCTGCCAGGCGGCGGCCGACACGGGAAGCTTGCCGAAGGACTGCACCGCATCAACATGAAAAAGCGTCTCCGGCGCCTTTTCTTTTATCAGTTGCCCGATCTCGGCCACCGGCATCACAGTGCCCGTTTCGTTATTGACATGCATGACACTGACAAGCAGCGTGTCCTCCCGCAGGGCGGCCTCCAAGGCGTCAAGCAGGACGCACCCCGCGCCGTCCACAGGCAGGTAAGTTACTGTAAAGCCTTCCTCCTCCAGCGCTCTGCAGGCATACAGGACGGAAGGGTGCTCCACCCGGGTGGTAATCAAGTGCCTGCCCCGCCGCTTAAGGCGCCGGGCAACTCCTTTCACCGCCAGGTTGTTCGCCTCGGTACCGCCGGAAGTAAAAATCAACTCTTCCGACCTGCCGCCGCATGCTTCCGCCAAAAAACGCCGTGCAGCGTTTTTGATCCGCTCGGCTTCCACCCCCATGGTGTGCAGTGAGGAAGGATTGCCGTATGCGGCAAGCAGAACTTTTTGCATTTCCGCCGCCACTTCCGGCAGTACGGCCGTAGTGGCACTGTTGTCAAGATAAATCTGTCGCATAATCTCCCCCCGCGTGATCGTGCCGGCATCAATCTCTTTTAAGTATACAACAAAAAATGTCCCGGCAAAATACCGGCAAAAAAAAGGGATAGTGTCAACCCACTGTAGGGAAAAACTTTCACCGATCCCTAAAAGGACACTTCTGTTAAGCATTTTCTAAACACACATTTATTCCACGGTGTTGTTGACAGT
>JAAYLG010000180.1 GCA_012522075.1 Bacillota bacterium | reverse complement strand
CATTACCGCCCACAACCTCCCCGCTGCAGGAGGTGCTTTCTAATATTGCAGCAATTTTATGTTTAAAAAAGAATTTGGCCTTTAGGTTTTGCTTCCTAAAGGCCATTTTTGTCTACAGTCTGAGCCCGCCACAAGCGGCGGGCATTTTTTTTACTATTTTAATGAAGGTATTTTCCCGCTTCTTCGCCGGCAATGGCGGGATGCAGGGCGGCATTGATAGCTCCCGCCAAAAGCCTTGCCATATCTTCCACCAGAGTGTCAATTTCCTTGGGCGTAACCATCAGCCTCCCGCCGTAAGGCTCCAGGACTTCCGCCATCACGGCACGCTTGTCGCCCTCGGCAATACTCCTGACCACTTTATAAACGGGAGAATTCTCCCCCGCTTCCTGCATCAGTGCGGAAAGCAGATGGCTGATCAGGTCATCGGCAATGGTTACGGCATCCACCACTGTGGGTACTCCCACGGCGATGACAGGAATGCCGATGGTCTCCCGGGATATTCCCAGGCGCTTATTGCCGACACCGGAACCGGGGGTGATACCTGTATCGGCAATTTGAATGGTGGTATGCAGCCTGCTCAAATTGCGGGCGGCCAGGGCATCAATGGCAATCAGCAAATCCGGCTTCACTTTTTCCACCAAGCCCTGAATAATTTCACTTGTTTCCACACCGGTAATACCCAAAACGCCGGGCGCCAGGGCACTCACCGGCCGGAAACCTTCACCCAGTGTCTCCGGCTGCAGTTCCAAAATATGCCGGGTAACAAGCAAATCCTTGATCACCCGGGGACCCAGCGCGTCCGGAGTGACATTCCAGTTGCCGAGGCCAATCACCAGCACACTTGCTTCTTTGCCAATGTCAATGATGTGAAGCAGTTCTTTCGTAAACTGACGGGCAACTTTTTCCTGCAGCTCGGTGTTTTTTTGCCGCAGGCCGGGCGCTTCCAGGGTAATATATTTGCCCTGCTTTTTTCCCATTCTTTTTTCCGCTTCCGGCGTTGTGATCTCTACCCTGGTAATACGAATGTCGTCTACATCCTCGGTGTCCAGCTGCACTCCGGGGATCTCCCGCTCGACTTCCCCCATCAGAAGCTCCCTGGCCTCAATGGCCAGGTCTGTACGTATATTGCGGTTTACTTGCATTGTTTTCACTACGGCATTCCTCCAGCCGGCGGCATGTTTTCAGCGCAGTTCGGTCGGCACAAAGGCATCAATAATTCCAATTACCAGGGCAGCCAGTGCCGCACCCAGTATGGTCACGCTCATCCCGGGCACCAGCCACTGCGCAGCATAGATTACCAGGGCTGAAACAATAAAACCGACAATACCTCTGTTTTGTGGCGAGACCTGCTTACCCAGTACGCTTTCGACAATAAAGCCGAGCAGGGCAATAACAATGGCGGCTATCAGGGCAACCACAAACCCCATTGTCGCAAAACCCGGAAGCAGAAAACTGACCAGCATCAAAACGATGGCGGAAACAATAAAGCGGACAATTAAACCTAGCACACTATCACCTCCTTGCCGGACAAATTCTGCAATTAGCTTAACCAAATGTTTTCATCCTATACATTTGCCTGCCGGCAGGCCGCTTTCCAGTCGCGCACTCCAGGTAAGTTGTAAAATTAATTGCCGCATATAACAAAAAAAATAGAGACTCATGGCACAACCTCTGATATGTTAAAGGTGACTAAACCACAACATAAAGGAGGCCATGCACATGAGTCAATCCCATT
>JAAYLG010000179.1 GCA_012522075.1 Bacillota bacterium | reverse complement strand
CTTCCAGGCCCAGCTTAAAGCTTACAACCGCCGTTCAAACAATATCCCGATGCGTCCTCTCGGCTACCTATCTCCCCTAGAGTTCTTAAAACTGTACTGTGTCCAAAATGTTTGACAAACCTACACAAAATCAAGCCGGATTAAGGGGCAGCGGAGCAAAGACAGCGGACTATCACCGCCAAGCTATCGCCCATGCCGGGCGCACCTAACAAAAGGCGCCCGCGAGAGGGCGCCTTTTTGCCAGTGGCTGAAACTACTTGATTTCGACTGTAGCACCGGCTTCTTCCAGTTTAGCCTTCAGTGCTTCCGCTTCCTCTTTGCTGACTTTTTCCTTCACGGGTTTGGGAGCGTTGTCAACCAATTCCTTGGCTTCTTTCAGCCCCAGGCTGGTTACTTCACGGACAACTTTAATGACGGCCACTTTCTTCTCACCGGCCGCAGTCAGAATAACATCAAACTCTGTCTGCTCTTCCGCAGCCGGAGCCTCGGCACCGGCGGCGGCCGGCATGGCGGCCATGGCCACCGGAGCGGCAGCCGTTACACCGAATTCCTCTTCAAACGCTTTCACCAGTTCAGACAGTTCCAGGACTGTCATCCCTTTAACTATTTCCAATACCTCGGCAACTTTGGACATATGATAATCCTCCTGTCACATTAAGATAATAAAGCTTTTTCTTCTTCCGGCGCCTGCCGGATCCATATTATGCCTCCGCCGCTTTCTTTTCACGGACGGCATCCAGCGTAGCAACAAACTTCCTAAGCAGCGCCTGGGCCGCACCGGCAAAGCCCGTCATGGGAGCAGCAAAGGCACCGGCCAGCTTGGCCAGCAGGACTTCGCGGGAAGGCAGGTCGGCCAGAGTTTTTATCATGGCAGTATCCATGAGGGCGCCTTCCAGCAACCCGCCTTTCAATTTCAGAAACTCAAACTCCTTGGCAAATTTGGTTAAGATTTTGGCCGGTGCAACCGGATCCTCAAAGCCGTACGCAATGGCCGTGGGCCCCTCCAGGTATGCGTCCAGCCCGGTAATGCCCAGTTCCTGTGCGGCTCTTTTGGCCAAAGTGTTTTTTACCACCATATATTTGACCTTTTCCGCCCGCAAGGCACGGCGCAATGAAGTAATCTGTTCCACATTGAGGCCGCGGTAGTCGGTAACAATGGCGGCTTTTGCCCTGCTCAAATCTGTTTTAATCTCACTTACAATTTTTTCTTTTTTCTCCCTGGTAATACCCAATGTTCCACCTCCTTTACGGGACTTTGCACTAAAATGGCCTCCATGCAGACACACGGAGGCCATCACCTGTTAAACACAGTGAAACGGCGTTTTGACCTCGGCAGGCGATTGCTCCTTAAGCCCGGGCGGGCACCTGCTGTCTGCAGTCGCAACGGAGTATACCATTTTATGTTTTTTCGGGAAACATCCCGTTATTTTCGCTTTATCTTGCCCTGCCAAGGGCGGCCGCTTTTTGCGTATTCACCCGAACACCGGACCCCATGGTTGAGGATACGGTAATGGCACGCAGATACTGCCCCTTGGCGGCAGGCGGCTTTGCTCTCACCAATGTCTCTATAACGGTATAGAAATTGGTTAAAAGCTTTTCCGAGTCAAATGATACTTTACCGATGGGCACATGAATGATGCCGTTTTTATCTACACGGTATTCCACTTTACCGGCTTTGATTTCAGTGACGGCGCGGGCAATATCCATGGTAACCGTCCCTGTTTTCGGGTTTGGCATTAACCCCCGGGGTCCGAGAATCCGGCCCAGCTTGCCGACCATACCCATCATATCTGGAGTAGCCACAGCCACATCAAAATCAAACCAGCCGCCTTCAACTTTGGCTACCAAATCTTCCGCACCGACATAATCGGCACCGGCTGCCTCCGCTTCCCTGGCCTTCTCACCTTTGGCAAAAACGGCGACTGTAACAGCCTTCCCGATCCCGGCAGGCAGCACCACGGCGCCGCGTACCTGCTGGTCGGCATGCTTCGGGTTAACGCCCAGATTAACGGCCAGTTCCACCGTGGCGTCAAAACTGGTCACCGATGTTTTCTTCACCAGTTCCATAGCTTCTTCCGGGTCATAGTGTTTGCTGCGGTCAATTAATTTCAGGGCTTCCTGATATTTTTTTCCATGTTTAGCCATTCTATTCCCTCCTTGTGGTACGAGCGAGGCGGCCAACCTCTCCCACTGTATTTGTTCTTACCCTTGAATCACAATTCCCATGCTGCGTGCCGTTCCTTCCACCATCCGCATGGCGGCTTCCAAATCATTGGCATTTAAGTCTTCCATTTTCAGCTCGGCAATTTCACGCACCTTATCCCTGGACAGTGTAGCCACTTTATCCTTATTGGGCATGCCGGATGCCTTTTCCAGACCCGCAGCTCTTTTCAGCAGCACGGCGGCAGGGGGTGTTTTGGTGATAAAAGTAAAGGAGCGATCTTCCATCACGGTAATAACCACTGGAATAACCAACCCGGCTTGGCCGGCAGTACGCTCGTTAAACTCCTTGCAAAAGCCCATAATATTGACGCCATGCTGGCCAAGAGCCGGTCCGACCGGAGGTGCGGGGGTTGCTTTGCCGGCGGGAATCTGCAGCTTGATGATACTTTTTACTTTTTTTGCCATCGCTTTTTACACCTCCTTCTTAGGTAAGCTTTTCTACCTGATAAAATTCTAGTTCAACCGGTGTCTCCCGGCCAAACATGGAAACAAGAACTTTTACTTTACGCCGATCCGGCAGGACTTCTTCCACATTGCCGATAAAATTGGTAAAAGGACCTTCCGTTACACGGACGGCTTCACCGACAGTAAAATCAATTTTCGGCTTGGGTTCTTCCAGACCCATCTGCCGCATAATTTGTGCCACTTCCGCCTGGGAAAGGGGAATGGGTTTGGAGCCGGGCCCCACAAAACCTGTCACTCCGGGTGTGTTGCGAACCACATACCAGGAGTCGTCCGTCATAATCATCTCAACCAGCACATACCCCGGAAAGACTTTTTTCAGCGTTGTTTTTTGCTTCCCGTTTTTGACATCAATTTCTTTCTCCATGGGCACAAGGACACGGAAAATTTTGTCCTGCATCTCCATGGACTCGACCCTTTTTTCCAAGTTTGTCTTTACTTTATTTTCATAGCCGGCATATGTGTGTACCACATACCAGTTTTTATCCTTAGGCGAGGGAATGGCCCCCACCTCCTTACTACTGGAGAATCAGCCGCAAGAAGCCTGTAAAGCCGGTGTCCAACAGCCAGAAGAAAGCACCGACAACAATAATAGCCGCCAGCACCATGGAAGTAAACAGTCCCAGCTCCTTGCGGTTCGGC
Source organism: Bacillota bacterium (assembly GCA_012522075.1). Classification (GTDB taxonomy): domain Bacteria; phylum Bacillota; class Dethiobacteria; order Dethiobacterales; family Dethiobacteraceae; genus DUUE01. The sequence goes on along the minus strand of JAAYLG010000179.1, from coordinate 512 downwards.
CAGTGGACTTTTCTTAATTCTTGCCTGACATCTTTAAAATATTTGCTTAACCCCTTTAGGTTAGCGGCCATGATAACACACCCTTCCCAAACTTAGTGGCAATAACATGCTACTTCGTTTCTTTGTGGGCAGTATGTTTTTTGCAGAACGGGCAGTACTTGTTAAGTTCGATTCTGTCCGGATTTGTCCTTCTATTTTTCGTGGTAATATAGTTTCGGCGCTTGCATTCGCCGCAAGCCATGGTAATTTTCACACGCATGTTTACACCCCCTACTGCACAATCTGGGCTACATAACTGCGGGAATTGAAATGAAACCTCAAGGCAAACCTGAGATTTCACTTTTTCCAATTTACCACACATCAAGGCCTGTTGTCAAACCTTTTGTCACCTAACTCCGGCTGGATAAAACAGGCAGAAAAACGCAAGCACGTTCCGCGGGTAAAAACCCCCGTGGCTGGCAAGCCTGCCACAGGGGTTATTTGACAGCTGCAATGTTTATTTATTCAATAAT
>JAAYLG010000178.1 GCA_012522075.1 Bacillota bacterium | reverse complement strand
CTTCCAGGCCCAGCTTAAAGCTTACAACCGCCGTTCAAACAATATCCCGATGCGTCCTCTCGGCTACCTATCTCCCCTAGAGTTCTTAAAACTGTACTGTGTCCAAAATGTTTGACAAACCTACATTTCCGACTGCCGGAAATTTACAGCATCTTGACTATTATTGTCACTATCAAGTTGCTCTTTATAAAAGTATTTTATATAATTTTTGTAAGAAACCTTGTCCGCTGGGACATGAAAAAGGAGGAAAAGACATTGAGGCTGACAGCAGAACAGCGCACTGAGATGGTCAAAAAAGCGATCATGTGTGAACAGCCGGAGCGAGTGCCCGTCATCTGTAAACAGGAACCTTCCTTTGCCGTTGAATATGCAGGATACGACCTAAAGACTGCCCTTTGGAACCCCGATTTAATAGTGGAAGCAACAGACAAAATGTATACCGACATCTACTGTGATGCGGGCGGAAATATGCCGCGTTTCCCTCTTCTTTACAAAGTAGGCAGATCGCGGGCATTTGTCCCGCGGGAACTGGATGATTTAGTCCAGCATCCCGAAGTTGAAGGTTTACTTTACGAAGAATATGATGAATATATTGCGGATCCTTTTAAATGCATAGTTAACACCATTATCCCCCGTCTTTACCCCAAGCTGGCAGAGAAAGGACCTGCAGGCGGCCTGAATTTCCTGCGTGTCATGATTGCCGACAACCAGTTAAAGAGCCGGTATCTGTCCGGCTGTGCTGCGGTGGAGAAGAAGCACGGCATTATTAATATCCGCCGCGGGGCCATTGAAGCTCCGTTTGATTTCCTGGCCGACCTGCTGCGTGGTTTTACCGGTATTTCCAAGGATGTCAGAAGGGATCCAGGCAGGGTACAGGCAGCAGTGGAAGCGACGCTGCCTCTTATGTACAAGCTGGCCAAGATTGTAAACCCGACTCCGGGTATTATACCTTCCATCTTCATTCCACTGCATATGCCTTCGTATATGCGGACAAAAGATTTTGAAAAACTTTACTGGCCCACATTCAAGAAACTGGTGGACGACCTTATTGCCGACGGCTACACGCTGCAGATTTTCTTTGAAAAGAACTGGACCCGTTATTATGATTACCTGCAGGAGTTGCCCACCGGTGTTATTGCTTATTTTGAAGAGGATGACCTAGGTGTGGCCAAGGAAAAACTGGGGAAAAAGCTGTGTCTCATGGGGAACTTCCCTATTACCATGCTGCGCCTGAACAGCAAGCAGGAATGCATTGACAAGGCAAAAGAAATCCTGGATAAGGCGGCACCCGGTGGCGGCTACATGTTCTGCATGGACAAATCAATCCTGTCGCTTGCCGATGCCAAGCCTGAAAACCTGATTGCAGTTTGCGAGTTTGTCCACGAGTATGGTGTTTACAAATAGGAGGGAAAGATAATTATGAAAACTGAATTATTGCATTACTGGGAAGAAGGCAATCCGATTCCCGGGTACAAACCCGAGGAGGAGGAAATTGTCAAGGATGCGCTGCATGGCGTAGAAGATGCTTTATTTGCCTTTATATTGGGCTTGCTGTACTAAAATAAAAGCAAGCGGGACCTGGAATACGGTTCCGCTTGTTTTTGTGGTGCACCCGGCATGGGCGATAGCTTGGCGACCCGATGAACAAGAACCACGCCGCCCCCTATCCTAATTCCTCCTTGCGGCATAGTTGCAATATAGATAACCATACTAAAAAGGAAGAATGATGCCGCAAGGAGGGACACGGCTTGAAGTCAATTGTCAAATGGCAGTATGACCAGCTGCTAAAAGAATTGCTTTTGCTGCAAGAGCACCAGACCGACCCGACATGCCCTTGTTCCACAGACGGTGAAATGTGTGTCCGCAAGCATCTGTTGGCCATTGAAGGATATGCACAGGAGACTATTCCCATGGAAGAGAATAACCGGTTCCGGGAAAAACTGCAGAAACTGGCGGCGGAGGCGCAGTTTTACCGGGAGCAGGAAGAAGAGGCGTTGCGGGGTAAAAATGAACATGTTTTCCTGGCGGACTGGAGCAGGGAATGGCGCAAAGAATTTGAGGAATACAGCCTTGAACTGTGACAGGTTTCCTTTCTTTTTGACCGGGCCGGCGGCAGGTGGTAAAATGGTTTCAGGAATTATCAGGTTTGGGCTGTTGCGGCAGAAACCGCCGGCAGTTAGTAAAGATGGAAAGGAGTGCCACAGATGAACAATATTCTGGAAGTAATTAAAAAGCGGCGCAGTGTGCGCATGTTTAAACCTGACCGGGTGAAGAAAGAAGACCTGGAAGCTGTGATGGAGGCGGCGATTTATGCTCCCAGTGCCAGGAACCTGCAGCCATGGCATTTTACCGTCATTACGGACGATAAGCTTATCAATGAGCTTTCCTCCCTGGCAAAAGCGGCCATGGCGGCCGATCATAATTCTCTTTATCAGCGGCGGGCGGCTGATGCCAATTTTCATGTTTTTCATCATGCACCTGTGGTGATTATTGTCAGCGGGGCTGAAAGTTCGCCCTGGGCTCAAGCAGACTGTGCTGCAGCCACACAGAATATCATGCTGGCGGCGGAAGCACTGGGGATTGGTACCTGTTGGGTCAACCTTTTCCTCTTTGCTTTTAGGGGGGAAGGTGGAGAAGCTTTACTCGGGCGCCTGGGCATTCCAGAAGGATACCGGCCTCTGTATTCTATAGCTTTGGGATATAAAGCACATGACAACTGGCCGGTACCGCCACGGAAAAAAGACTGTATCAACTATTTATAAGGCAGAGTTTTGGGGCGTAAGAGAAGGCAGCCAATTTACGGGGAGGTAGAAAAATGAAAGCTGCTTTTATTGTGGCTCCGCGCAAGTTTGAAATCCGGGAAGTCCCCATGCCAACCATCAGTGATGACGAAATGCTGGTAAAAATTGAGGCTTGCGGTGTCTGCTCCAGTGATATGACAGCTTACAGAGATACATACAGTGAGGAAATGAAAAAGCAGATGCCTTTTCCGCGCAGAGCCGGACATGAACCTGCCGGTACAGTGGTGGAAGTAGGGAAAAATGTTAAAGGGTTCAGTGTGGGGGACAGGATTACAGGCTACTTTGGCGATGAATGTTACTGTGAATATGTGGCTTGCAATCCTGCCAACAGGACTGCCCGCGGCCACGGCTACATTATTGAAAAAATACCAGACGGTATTCCGTTTGAATATGCCCTCGGGGAACCGTTGATGTCGCTCATGTCCATTGCCAGGACGGTAAACCCGGAAATAGGAGATTTTGTTTTTCAGATCGGCTGCGGTTTTATGGGGCTGGGTGTGATTGCCGGAGCGGCACATGCCAAACTGCGTGAGTATATCGTCTGTGATCTGGACGAAGACCGGCTGGCTCTTGCCAGGGAACTGGGTGCCACCATTACCTTGAACCCCAACAAAGTTGACGTGGTGGCCGAAGTTATGAAAATTACAGGCGGCAGAGGTGTGGATATAGCCATTGAGGTGGTGGGAAAACCGGTGGGTATTAAAACGGCCGGTGCGGTGCTGAAAAACAACCGCGGCAAGCTGATTCTTGTCGGCTGGCATCAGGCACCGGACACATATGAACTGTTTCACTGGATCAAATCTCCCATCATCTACAGCCCGCAGGGCATTGGCATGTCCACTGATTATCAGAGTGAGCTGCAGCGGGCACTTTGGGCCCTGAAAAAAGGTATTTACCCCATGGATAAACTGGTGACGCACAGATATAGGCTGGAAGACATTAATCAAGCATTTGAAGATAATTTGCAGATGGCTCCCGGCTACATTAAAGGTGTGGTCATGCCTTTCCTGGAGTAAAACGGGGTGCGGCAAGAGCTGCAATTACAAACAGCGGCAAAGGCGGGTTTTGCGGAAGCGGGGACTGTAAACGATTGTTAACCTGAAAAAAGAGTAATACTTGACTAAACGGCCGAATCTCGTTAGAATCAAAGCAAGTTAGAAAACAGACTGTTTGGGGCTTTTATTTATTATGAAAAATGAGAAAATAAAAGCAGTGGAACAGCTTTTTAGAGAACTTATTCCTCTTTACCATAAAAAGCTGAGCATCGTTTTCCGTGAAGACGACGATGGCAAAATCCGCTGCCATAAAAACCAAAAACGTGCTATTTTGCTGATAGCACAGGAAAAAGGCGTGATTTTATCAGAACTTGGTCGTTTTTTAGACATGCGTAAAGGCAGTTTAACCTCGCTGATAGATTCGCTGGAGGCAAACGGCTTGGTGGAACGTCGCAACGATAAAAAAGACCGCCGCAAAACACTCCTGTATTTAACGCCGGCCGGTGAAGAGTATTACCGGCAGCTTTTAGCACAGTCAAGCAAAACGTACCGGCAGCTTTTTTCCTGTCTTTCCGATGAAGAACTGGATACCTTCCTGCAGTCATTGCAAGTTGTGGTACAGGGACTGCGGAAAATCTGAGCGGACAAATGCCGTTATTTATGCACTGCGCATGCTGGTAGGTTAATTGCAAGTTATATTGCCACCCATATTTTGGCACCCCTGATAATATTGCCATTTAATTAGCAGATCTATATCCATGAATTTTTCTTGGGTAATTATTCATCCAGTTCTCAATTCGCCTGATATCTTTTTGCTTAAGCTTGCTGATATCTGTGCCCTTTGGAATAAACCGGCGTATTAACTTGT
>JAAYLG010000031.1 GCA_012522075.1 Bacillota bacterium | reverse complement strand
TCAGGCGAATTGAGAACTGGATGAATAATTACCCAAGAAAAATTCATGGATATAGATCTGCTAATGAGATGGCAATATTATCAGAGGTGCCAAAATATGGGTGGCAATAAAACTTGCAATTAACCAGAGGCATCCGTTTTTACCCCAAGAGCCGCCACTAGAGTTTCCAAGGCCAGCACCGGATCTATCCTGCCTCGTTTAAGATCCAGTTCACAGCGTACTAAAAGCTCAACAGCCCGCCGCAGACGTGCTTCTGCCGTTTTTTGCGCCTGCCGTGCCAATTTTTGCGCGGCATAGGGATGTATTTTCAGGGCAGCCGCCAGATCCGACCGCCCGCCCGCCAGCAGGTCCTTGGCTTCACCCAGCAGGCGAAACTTCCTGCCCAGCATGGACAGGATCTTGACAGGAGGCTCGCCGGCAGCCAGCAGGTCTTTAAGTATGGCGAAAGCCTGCGCCGTCCTGCCGTCCACTGCCGCATCAATGAGGGCAAAAATATCGTCCTGCAGTGTCCTGGCGGTAACTGCGCGTACATCATCCTCCGTCAGGTCTCTTCTCGTGCCGCTGTAAGTCGCCAGCTTATCCAGCTCCGAGGCCAGAGTCCGGAGATCTGTGCCGACGCGGGTAAGAAAAGCCTGCAGTGCACCGGGCGCAAATCTTTTGCCACAGGCTGCCGCCCGTGCTGCCAGCCATGCCCGTAAAGCCGCCTGCCCCAGCGGCGCAAAACGGTAAACAGCCCCGGCTGCCGCCAGCGCTTTGGTGATTTTGTGCGCCGGCACAGCTTCAGGCGCACAAAAGATGATACTTGTTCCCTGACTTTCTTTTGCGGCAAGCAGGCGTTCGCCAGCCTCGGCCGCCAAAGCCCGGCCTTTGTCAAAATATGGCGCTTTGCGCACCACCAGCAGGCGGCCCGCAGTAAAGAGACTTGGCGTGTCCGCCAGGGCAAGCACTTCCATGATGTCCGTGGCTTCTCCGTCCACAAAATGGCACCCGGCTGCCATCTCCTCCCCGGGCAGCAAATGTCCGGCCACCTCCCTCAGGGCTTCTTCCATTAAAAAATCTTCCGGGCCGCAAAACAGATAGACGGGCCGTATAACGCCCGCCTGTAATTCCCGCCGCAGACGCAGGTAATCTTCTTCTCTGCTTTTTCTTTGCATTGCTGTTCCTCCAGGCGTGTCGCTTCCTTTATTCTTCCACAGCACCCGGGGCCTTTCCTGCCGGCAGGCGGAATTTACGTCTCTGACTGCACCATGGCAGTAGGGCCGGAGAGGGGGTCCTCCATCCAGGCAGCTTCATCGTGCTGCGGCCGGATGACGGGTTCCAGCAGCCGGGAGGGAACTTCCCGGCCGCAGATGCGGTACACATTGACAAGATGCTTCCGGAAAAGCGCTTCAAAGGGGGCGGCCAGATAATAAGGCATGCTGTCCACCCACCATGTGTAGTCGCTGCCCTCGGCAATCAGCAGGTTCTCCCGGGCCTTTCGGAACTCTTCCACGGAAACGGTGCCGCGTACCTCCTCCAGCACACGCCTGGCCGCCAGCAGCATCTCCCAGAGCCTGTTTTTGCTTTCACTGCCAATCCAGCGGGCCAGACTATGATCGACCCAGGAACCGGTGTGAATATGTTCCAAGGTGCGTGTCGGCGGGTTGTGGCGCAAAAATTCACTAATCGTAACTGTTTTCAGTTCTTTGGCGGCCGCCAGGCGGCCGTAAAGCTTATGCAAAAATTCATTCTTGTCATTGGGATACCATTCCCATGCATTTTCACCGTCCAAAGCCAGGGTGACCAGGTGGGGCCCATCACGACGGCCGGCAAGTGTCCCCCGGATAGTGTAAAAACGCTTCATCAAGTCTTCCACCGCCTGGTCAGGACTCATCTGGTGGTAAACAAAACCGATCCGGTCGGAAAGATGATGGTCGCGGAAAACCATGTATATTTCCCTGCCGCCCGCTTTTACCGTATAAGGACGGTAAAGTTCATCCGCATTTAAAACATTGCCGGAGCAGTCCCGGTGGAATTCAATTTGCAGGGAGCGGGCCAGAATATCTTCATCGGAGATTGTCCAGGTAAAGCCGTGCTCGGCAAAAAGCGCCAGCGTCTCCGGGCTTACAGCCTGCTCCGGCGGCCAAATCCCGGCGGGGCAGCAGCCGAAATAGCGGCGGTACTGGTTAACGGCACGGACAATTTGCTCGGATGCATCTTCCGGGTAACTGAATGTCTCCGGCAGTTTCAGCCCCGGCGACGGGCGCGCGGCGGAGCGCGTGTCAAGCAAAAGGGGCACAATGGGATGATAATACGGGCTGGTAATCAGCTCAATACGGCCTGCCGCCGTCAGTTCCCGGTGGGCGGGGATAACTTTTTGCATCAGCTCCTGCTGTTTTTCCAGGACCAGTTCTTTTTCTTCCTCTGTATAATACCTGCCTTTCAGCTGCAGGCGCTGCAGTTCTTCATCCTCTTCCCTTATTTCCGGGTCAATCCAGACAAGGTTAAACCACACCTGCAAATCCCGGTAGTCCTGTTCCGTAAAACGGGCAAGCGCCGCCTCCACACTCTCCGGCTCGCGGCGTGAGCCCTGCTTCGTCAAAAGCTGCCGGTAGCGCGGCCAGAGCGCGATGACACGCTCCCAGTGGATGTCAAAATAATGTTGCAGCAGAAAACGCTTTTCCGCCGGGTTCAGTTCCGCCGCCGGCTTCATGACCTTCAGGTAATAATCCTCCGCGCCGGCCCGGTAAGCCTCCAGCTGCTGCAAGAGGGACGGTGTCAGGTTGAAAGTTTGCCTGATCTCCGGGTGGCTTTGCAGGATGGCGGCCATTTGGTAGTAGTCTTTGGCGGCATGCAGGCGCACCCAGGGCATAATGAATTTTTTTTTCCCCGTATCCAGGTAAAAAGGCTGGTGCTGATTCCAGACAAATGCTATAAAAAGCGGTTTCATCTGTTAGCCTCCCTTATCAGTTCCTCCAGGGACTGCGTGAAGGTAACAGCCCACACCGTATCCGGCAAAAGCTTTATTTCCCAGGAAAAAAAGAGGCTTGAGCCCTGATATACCCGTTCCATGCCGGCCTCGGACTGGGAAACCGTCTCCAAAGGCATGCGCCAAACTGTCGCAGGCCGGTCAAAACGGAACATGGCGGCAAGACCCAGCCATTCATCCACCAGGCCGAAACGGTTCACTTGCGCCAGGACACCCCGGGAGGCAATGTTGCGTTCAATCAATTTCTGACCGGGGGCATGGTAATAACGGTCCGCCGCTTTCCCCGCCAGAAAAGTAAGATTAAATTCAACGGCAAAGATAATGCCGAGCGGCTCCTTCCCCATGTTCTGCAGCTCATAATCAAAAGAGATTTCTCCGCTTTGAGGCAAGTAAGACAAAGCTTTTCTTACTGTTACCGAATAGTGCCGTGCCCTCAAGCTTACCCTCCCCTGCCGCTCCAGCAGCAGGGAGGCTTTTTTGTCCGCCGCAAGCTGCTTCAGCTCATAGGTGCCACAGACAAAATCCCCCGCTTCCGCCTGCGCCGCATCCGGGCTGTCCAGTACAGTCCCCGGCGGGTAAAAATGGTCCAAAAGGGAAAGACGCCTGTAGGCATCGTAAACTAAAAATCGTTCCAAACCTGCTTCTTTAACACGCGTTATATGATGAATTGACCGCGCTTCCTCCGTTTCGCACAATCCTTGTGCCCGTTCATAAAGATCGCAGTGATAAGGCTCCTTGCGCCGTGTCAGGACATCCAGCAGGTTAAAACGCCGTGGTTTAAAATCCAGTTCCAGCAGAGAACCGCCGGCTGCCGGTGCCAGGACAAAATTCAGTTCCGAGCCGGAAACAATCACTTCTTCCCTGCCGTCATAATCAAAATCTTTTTGTTCCACCGCAAGCCAAGGCTCCTTTGGGTGCAGAACCCTGTCCGCCAATTCTTCCGCGGCAATGAGGCGGCTGTAAATTGCAGAACGAAGAAAATTAAGATAAAGGCCGCCAAAAACACCATGCCAGTAAGCACAGTTGCATTGTCCCGCCCAGAGGTATTCCTGTGCCTTTTTTTTCTGCGGACCTTCCGGCAGCAATTGTATTTTTTCCCGCACATGGAGCATTTTTTTGTGCAGCTGGTTGCTTTCCGGGTAACGGGTAAAAAAGTTGCGCCAGGACCCGCCCGACCATTCCTCCATTTCACGGTAGGAACCGGCGGGAAGATAAACTAGCCCCGCAGGCGGCCGGCTGTGGAGAAATTCGCTGAAAGTGGTAACAACCAGCCAGTCGCTGTTTTCGGACAACAAGGTAAAAAATTTTTCCAGCCACTTTTTTTCGTAGACATGTTTGGCTGTTCCCGGCCAGGAGCCGAATTTTTCCCCGTCATCGGCCAGTACAACCACCCGGTCGCCTTGCGTTGTGGCTGCATCCGCCAGGTAGTCAAGTGTTTCCTTGGGATCGGCGAAAGGAATTAAATAGCGCAGTTTTTCACTGATGGGGAAAAGGTAAAGTTTTTCGCCACCCTCTTCTGTCAGGTAATAATGCATTGTCTGCTCCTCTGTAAAGCCGGCTTTTTTAAATACAGCATCATCCAGCACCGTATATTTGATGCCGGCTCCGGCCAGCGAGGCGGCAAGCTGCGGTTCCCAAATACGCTCCGCCAGCCATGCCCCCGCCGCATCAACCTGAAAGTTCTCCCGCAAGAAGCGGCTCAATTTTTTAATCTGGCCGATTTTATCCTCATCGGGTATCATCACCAGGATCGGCTCATAAAAAGCGCCCCCCATCAGCTCCAACTGCCCCGCCGCCAGCAGTTTCCGCAGCCTGTCGAGAAAAGCGGGCCGCTGCTCCGCCAGCCAGCGCAGCAGGATGCCGGAATAATGCTGGACTACTTTGATTTTGGGAAAGCGTTCCAGCATACCGAGGAACGGTTCGTAAGCCGCCGCATACGTCCGGGCAAAGACCTCGGGCAAATTGCCTTCCGGCTGGTGATTGTGAAGGGCCAGTATGAGGTGGATTTTCCCTTTCACGGCAAAACCTCTCCCGTGACGGCTGGAACCGGCGCCTGCAGGTTTTCCGTGACAAAAGGAAGCCTGACCGGGGCGTCCCCCCGGTAAACTTGCAAGTAGAGAGCTGCCGCAGCAGCATGGCTGAAATGGCGGTCCGCAAAATTTTGGGCCTTCTGTCTTGCTACAAGCACTTGCCGCGGGCTTAATTGCAGCCGGGCTGCGGCCATCCTCAGCACTCCGGGCCAATCATCCTGCCGGTAGGACAACCAGAACTGCTCCCCCTCACCGCCGCCTGCCAAAAGCAGGCATTCCGCAGCGCTGCCGGCCGGCACCAGCGGCAGGCAGCCGGCAGCCATGGCCTGAGCCAGGCGCTGCAGACCCTTGCAATCCTGTGTTACCAGGTAAAAATCCGCGGCGGCAAAGAGTTTGCGACGCTCCGCCGGAGATGCCGGCTCCGGCATACAGGCAATGCTTTCCACCCAGGGCGGGAGTTCACTTTTTTTTACCGTCACCACGACGGCTAAACTTCCGGTACCAAACAGTTCCTCTTTTTTGCGGCAGCGTGCCTCTCCCAGTGAGGCCTGCTCCGCCCAGAACAGCGTATCAGTATACGGTCTGCCTTCCACATACCGGCCGGGAAAATTGCAGAAAAATTCTTTCCACAAACGGACATCTCCCGTTTCGTCCACCAGGTAGCAGGCACAGGCAGCCGCCAGTTGTTCCGTGTAAAGGTACTCGCCGGCCGCCGGGCATGCAGGAGGCAACTGTATACCCAGGCCGGTAAAATCTACTTTGCTCTGTTTTGTCTCCTGCAAGCGGCGGACGGAGTAAACATATGGAAGGCGCAGGTACTGCCGGCACAGCAGGGCTGTTACGGCATCCGTAGCGGAAAAAATATGCAAGAGATCAGGCCGGCACCCGGCTGCAATAAGTTTGCCGATGGTTGCCGCCACTGCCGCCGCATATGGTACTGCCTGCCCGGCTGAAACAAAGAAAATTTGCAGCTTGTCCGTTTGCTTGCACAGGAAAACAGTAACCGGGACCAGCTGCCGGGCCCACGCGACATAAAAGGTGGCATATTTTTCTGCTCCCCCTTCTTTCCCGCCCTCGGTAAAAAGCAGGCATTCGGCGCCGGCGCCTGCAAGCTCGCCGGCCAGGCGAAAAAATGCCAGCCGTGTCGTCTCGCTTCGTGTCCTGGGTACCATCAGCGCAATTCTCATCAAAAACCTCCGCTTGCTGCAGACCTGGAGTGTTGACAGCCAAAATACAAGCATAGCTTGCCACAATACCGCCATTCTATGCAAAAACGGCGGATCTTAAGGTTTGCGGTTATAAGATCGGAATGCACAGGCAATACTAATATCTGTGCTTTCTCACGCACGGAAAAACTTCAGCTGCTGGTAGGGAGGCCCTTATGCAAGCACCTGACCGCCTTGAACTGAATGCCGGCTGCAGCTTGCCCGCTGCCTACGGTGTAGACCGGCTGGTAATCCTGCCGCGGGACCCGCACACTCTTTTTGTTTACTGGGAAATCACGCCGCTGCACGAACAAGAGCTGCGCAACCTTTACCCGGACCGTTGGGAAGCCGGGAAAACTGTCCTCGTTGTTTTTTCACCGGATTGCGGCTGCCGGAAAAGCACCGAAATTCCACCGGGGACGGATAACTGGTATTTTAACGGTCTTGCTGCAGACTGCCTTTATCGTGCCGAGCTGGGCCGCATGCTTGGCGACGGCACTTTTGTCTCCCTCGCCGTCTCCAATACTGTGAGAACACCACGCAACTCTCTCTCTGCTGTCATTGACCCGCGCTGGCGCATGTTTGCTTTCTGGCAGCACCGCTGCTGGCGCCGCCTTGTGGGAGGCTATTCTTCTGCGGAATTTACACCTCTTGACAGCGGCTTACAGAAGGAGGATTAAGGTGAGTAAAGGCTACCTGGCACTGGTCTTGCACGCACACCTGCCCTACGTCCGTCATCCTGAATATACATATTCGCTGGAAGAAAAATGGTACTTTGAAGCTCTGACGGAAGCATACCTGCCCCTCTTAGCTGTTTTCTCCCGCCTGCATGAGGACGGTATCCCTTTCCGGATCACCATCTCCATTTCCCCCACCCTGGCCGCCATGTGGCGGGATAACTACCTCAAGGGAAAATACCATGCTTATCTTACCAGGTTGCTGGACTTGGCCGACAAGGAAGTAATCCGCACTGCCGGCGATGCCGCCTTTGCCCCTTTGGCCAGAATGTATCGCTTCCGCCTGCAGCAGGCTTATTATGACTATTTTGAACGCTACCAGGGTGACCTGGTCGCCGCTTTCCGTAACTTGGCTGAAACAAAAAAAGTGGAATTGATCACTTCCGCAGCCACCCACGCCTACCTGCCCCTCCTTTATACACAGCCGGAGGCGGTTTATGCCCAGCTCAGCCTTGCCGTAGAACAGCATACGGAACTTTTCGGCTCTCCGCCCCGCGGCATCTGGCTGCCCGAATGTGCCTACGACTACGGCCTGGACGAGCTTTTGGCGGAACTGGGAATCAACTATTTTTTCCTTGCTGCGCACGGTATCTATTATGCCGTCCCGCGCCCTGCCTACGGCACTTTCAGTCCAATTATCACTCCCGCCGGCGTGGCCGCTTTCGGCCGGGACGAAGAAACGAGCAAACAGGTCTGGAGTAAAACGGAAGGCTACCCGGGAGATTTTACCTACCGTGATTTTTACCGCGATATCGGGTATGACCTGCCCCTTGACTATATCGGGCCGTATATCCACCCCGACGGCATTCGTGTCCACACCGGCTTTAAGTATTACTGCATCACCGGTAAGACAGATCATAAAGAACCTTATGACCCCAAAGCGGCACAAAAAAAACTGGCTGAACACGCGGGCAATTTTATTTTTAACCGCGAACGCCAGATTGAATATGCAGCCGGCCGGATGGGCCGCCCGCCCATCGTGGTGGCGCCGTATGACGCTGAACTTTTTGGACACTGGTGGTATGAAGGCCCGGCTTGGCTGGAAGACTTTTTCCGCAAAGCGCATTGTGACCAGGAAATTTTCACCACCATTACTCCCAGTGAATACCTGCAGCTGGGCCTGCCCCTGCAGGAAGCGCAGCCGTCCGCCTCCAGCTGGGGAAATCACGGCTACCATGAAATGTGGCTCAACCGGAGCAACGACTGGCTTTACCGCCACCTGCACATGGCGGCGGAGCGCATGATCAGGGCCGCCGGCGATTTCCCCGACGCCCGGGGCCTTAAGCGGGACGCCCTTAACCAGCTGGGACGGGAGCTCCTGCTGGCCCAGGCGAGCGACTGGCCTTTTATTATGACGGCGGGTACCATGGTGGAATACGCCAAACAAAGGGCGGGGGACCACCTGATCCGCTTCAACCGCCTGCTGGAGCAGCTTTATCACAATCAGATTGATGAAACATGGCTGCGCAAGCTGGAAGCGGCAGACAATATTTTCCCTTGCCTTGATTATCGTCTTTTTGCCCCGCACCGCCGGACGGGAAAAGTCCGGCAGTCTTTCTACTAAAAAATTCAAGGCAAAAGGACGCGGTCATGGGCAAATTCGGCTCCGCTGGCCTGCCCGAAACGCTGTAGCAAGTCCTCAACGGTGAGCTTTTGCTTGGGGCTTCACCCTCAATATCCAGCAAAATCCGGCCCTCATGCATCATAATCAGGCGGTTGCCAAAGCGGATGGCATCCCGCATGTTATGTATCACCATCAGGGTGGTCAGTTTTTCCTGCCCGATAAATTTTTCGGTTAAGGCCAGCACTTTGGCGGCGGTCTTGGGATCCAGGGCCGCCGTATGTTCATCTAAAAGCAAAAGTTTCGGCCGCTTCAGGATTGCCATAAGCAGTGTGACGGCCTGCCGCTGGCCGCCGGAAAGCATGCCTACTTTGACGTTCAGGCGATTTTCCAAGCCCAGTTCCAGCCGGCTTAATAGCGTCCTGTACAATTCCCGTTCTTTGCCGGAAATGCCCCACTTCAGCGTGCGCCTTTGCCCCCGGCGAAAAGCAAGCGCCATGTTCTCTTCAAGCCACATATTGGCCGCGGTACCTTCCATCGGATCCTGGAAGACACGCCCCAGGATACCGGCGCGTTTATGCTCCGGCAGTTTGGTCACATCTTTGCCGTCAATAAGAATGGAGCCGGAGTCAACTTCATGCAGCCCGGCGATGCAATTGAGCAAAGTAGACTTGCCGGCACCGTTGCCGCCGATTAAAGTAACAAAATCGCCCTCTTTCAGGTGGAGGTTTACATTATGCAAAGCCGTTTTCTCATTTACCGTACCCCTGTTAAAAGTTTTAAAGACTCCATTTACCGCGAGCATTTTTCGCTCCCCCTTTCAAACCGGTCACAACGGGCCGCAGGTATGACTTCAATTCGGGCAGTGACAGAGCCAGGGCCACTGTAATGGCGGTAAACAATTTCAGGTCATTGGCGGGCATGCCCAGTTCCAGGACAAAAGCAATGATAACCCGGTAGGTAATGGCGCCCAAAACCAGGGAAACGAGGCGGCTGAAGAAACTGTTTTTGCCAAACAAAACTTCCCCGATAATAACGGAAGCCAAACCAATGACAATGGAACCGATCCCCATTTGAATATCGGCAAAACTTTGCTGCTGGGCAATAAGTGCGCCGCTCAATGCCACCAGGCCGTTGCTGATGACCAGTCCCAGCATTATCATATTACCCGTATTAATCCCCTGGGCCCGGGACATTTGGGGGTTGTCGCCCGTAGCCCGGATGGCACAGCCGATCTCCGTCCTGAAAAACCAGTAAAGGATACAGATAATGGCCGGCACACAAAGCAGGCCCAGGGCTATCACGGGAACAAGGTGGCCAATGCCCGCATCCGCAAAGAACGGAATTTGGGACAAGCCGCCAAAGACGGTATAGACGGTTTCCAGCCGCAGCAAAGACAGGATGGCTTTGCCGAGAATACGCAAGTTTATTGAATAGAGGGCAATCATGGTCAAGATACCGGAGAGCAGCGCCGGTATCTTTAATTTGGTATGCAAGAGGCCGGTGACAAGCCCTGCCGCCATTCCTCCCAGGATGGCCAGCAGGGTTGCCGCATAGGGGTTAATACCGCCGATTATTGCCCGGGCGGCAATTGCCGCGCCCATGGCAATGGTTCCTTCCACAGTCAAGTCTGCCATGCCAAGAATGCGGAAGGTAAGATAAACGCCGATTGTCATCACGGCCCACAAAAGGCCCAGCATGACGGCCGCTAAAAGAATCTGTAACATTTTTACCAACTCGTTTCAGCTTGGTTGTTGTTGCGAAAAGAAGGCATTATTTCTCCGGATAAATCACATACTGCTGCAAGTCGGCCGGAATCTCCAGGCCTATTTCCGCCGCCACATCCCCGTTAATGGCAAATTCATATTCAGTGGATTTTTCAATAGGCATCTCGGCCGGTTTTTCTCCGTCCTCCAAAATCCGGAGAGCCATCAAGCCGGTTTGGTAGCCAAGATCATAATAGTTTATCCCCAGGGTGGCCAGGCCGCCGTTTTCCACCATGCCGGCTTCACCGCAAATGACGGGAGTTTTCGACTGGGAAGTGACACCGTGCACCACGGGCATGGCGGAAGCAAAAATATTGTCTGTGGGAATATAGATGGCGTCACATTTCTCCACGATGGCCTGTGTCGCCTGCTGCACTTCATTGGAGTTGGAGACGGTCACTTCCGTGTAAGTAAGACCAAGTGCCTCGATTGCTTCCCGTGCCAGCTTGGCCTGGACAATGGAGTTGTCTTCACTGGAAGTATAGAGAACGCCCACCATTTTTGCATTTGGCACAAGCTTTACCAGGAGGTCAATCTGTTCTTTGACGGGGTTCATGTCTGTGGTCCCGCTTACATTGCCCCCCGGCTTTTCATTGGAATTGGCCAGCCGGGCGGCGACGTAGTCCGTAATGGCCGTCCCCAGGATGGGAATATCCTTGGTCTTGCCGGCCACGGCCTAGGCTGCAGGCGTGGCTATGGCCAGGATTAAATCCACTTTCTTGCTGACAAAGCGGTCGGCAATCGTTGTGGCGTTGGATTGTAGGACTACAATAGATCTTGGACACTAGGCTTTAAAAAAAAGAATGCAAGATGAGGACAATTCG
>JAAYLG010000177.1 GCA_012522075.1 Bacillota bacterium | reverse complement strand
CATCCATGTCGGCGGAGGCTCACTGTCAACAGCACCGTGGAATAAATGTTAGTTTAGAAAAGCTTAACAGAAGTGTCCTTATAGGGATCGGTGAAAGTTTTTCCCTACAGTAGGTTGACACAATCAAAAACAACAGGTGCCTTGACAGGGCCGGTCAGAACGAATATAATGTTAAAAAATTGCATAAAGTGTTTTATGGTGCCGCCCTGCGGGCGGAGAATAGGGAACCGGGTGAAAATCCCGGGCGGACCCGCCACTGTAAACGGGAAGGAACCGTCAGCGCCACTGTCCGGAGTCGGATGGGAAGGAGACGGGGACAATGATCCGTGAGCCAGGAGACCTGCCATAAAACAAAAAGCTGCGGATGATGGTAAAGTCCTCAAGCCACTTGTGCTTGGGGACTTTTTTTCAGCAAAGACCAAAGGAGGATGGGAAGATGGAAAAACTACAGAGAATCCTGAAACAAATTACTCCGACTGATAAGCAGGTGGAGGCCGAGGCGCAGAAACATATTGACAGTCTAAGCAAACCGCCGGGCAGCCTGGGCGTACTGGAAACCATCGCCCGCAGAATTGCCGGCATTACGGGAAAGGTAAAGCCGGATTTGCCGAAGAAAACGGCCATTCTCATGGCCGGCGACCATGGGGTGGTGGCGGAAGGCGTCTCAGCCTACCCGCAGGAGGTAACACCGCAAATGGTGCTCAATTTCCTGTCCGGGGGTGCCGCCATGAATGTGCTGGCGCGTCATGCCGGGGCTGAATTGATTATTGTTGATGTGGGTGTGGCAACCGATTTGCCGGAGCACCCGTTGCTGCGCCGGCGGAAAGTGGCCTACGGTACGGCAAATATGGCACAAGGACCGGCGATGACGAGGGAACAGGCGGTCGCCGCCCTGGAAGTCGGCATTGAGATTGCGGAAGAGTGTATAAAAAAAGGTGCCGGCCTGTTGGGGACAGGGGAAATGGGGATTGGCAACACAACGCCCAGTGCGGCTATTACGGCTTTTTACAGCCGGCGCCCGGCGGCGGCCGTCTGCGGTCGCGGCACCGGTGCGGACGATGCCAGGCTTCAGCTGAAAATCAAAGTTGTGGAGCAGGCGATAGCCGTCAACAGGCCGCAAGACGATGATGCCCTTGACGTCCTGGCAAAATTGGGGGGGCTGGAAATAGCGGGGATGGCGGGTGTAATGCTGGCAGCAGCCGCATACAAAGTACCGGTATTGATTGACGGTTTTATATCTGGCGCAGCCGCTTTAATCGCCGCACGTTTGCAGCCGCCGGCGACAGAGTATATGCTGGCTTCCCATCTATCAGAAGAGCCCGGACATGCCATTATCCTCGAAATGCTTGGCCTTGCTCCTTTTTTACGCATGAATATGCGCCTGGGTGAAGGAACGGGTGCAGCCCTTGGTATGAACATGGTTGATGCCGCCCTGAAAATTGTTCATGAAATGGCAACATTTACGTCGGCCGGAGTATCCGGGGCGCTCGCATAAAGCATAACGGCGAACGGCATGCTAGACTTATCATGCATGCCGTTTTTATTCCTTGCTTCTTTATCCCTTACAAAACTCTGACAAAATGTTACGGCCGGCAGGAACAGGCAGGAGTAAAAAAGAAATTAACTAAAAAATTTCCCGTAGTTTTCTGCAGAAAGCGACTGGCAAGGAGGTCAATAATATGATACCGCTGCGAGACTCGCCGCGGACACGTCGCTTCCCCTTGATCAATACGGCTATTATTATCCTGAATATATATATTTTTCTCCGTCAGCTTCTCCTGACAGACCATGAACTTTTTTCTTTTGTATATACCTACGGTCTGATCCCGGAGCGGTTTTTTAGCACGCTTTTTGCAGGAGCTTTCCCGGTCGCTCTCCGGCCACTTATTACCCACCAGTTTTTACACGGCAGCTGGCTGCATATTGGCAGCAACATGCTTTATTTATGGGTATTTGGCGATAATATTGAAGACCGCCTGGGACATTTGCGCTACCTTGTTTTTTACTTGTTGATGGGGCTTTTGGCCGGGCTGGCACAGATTATGTTTAGCCCGCAAAGCAACGTTCCCATCATTGGTGCCAGCGGTGCCGTGGCAGGCATTCTGGGTGCATATGCCATCATCTGCCCGCGCGCCCGTGTCCTGGCTCTGGTACCGATGTTTCTTTTTCTGACAGTGACTGAAGTGCCGGCCATGCTTTTTCTGGGATTCTGGTTTGTCCTGCAGCTTTTTTCCGGCCTGACCAGCATTGGTATAGATGTATCTGTGGCCTGGTGGGCGCATATCGGCGGTTTTCTTGCCGGCATGCTTTTAGTTCGCTCCTTCAGCCGGAAAAGGAATCGGGCCGGCTGTTCTTGATCTTTTCCACAAGATATGCTTCTTGAGCCTGAAAATATATCGGTCCCGGCAACTCGCCGGGACCGGCTGTCAGATAGTAAAGAAAAAATAGATAATCATTACGATTTCCACAAAAAGCTTTAAAAATGTACCTCCGACCAGGCCAAAAAGAGTGCCAAAACCGGCACGGACCGCCTGGTCGGCTGTTTTTTTGCCGAAAATTATTTCCGCCACAACCGCCCCCAGAAAAGGGCCCGCCAATAAACCTAAGGGGCCGAAAAAAATAACACCGGCCAGTGTGCCGACGGCGGCACCCCATGCTGCTGCTTTCCCGCCGCCGAAACGCCTTGTCCCGGCGGCAGCCGCCAGGAAATCTATAATAAAAACAAGCAGCAGCGCCAAGCCCTGCAGCAGGAAAAAAGTTGCATCAAGGGAGGCAAATTTGGTCAGCAAGCCGTAGACAAGCATGCCGGCATAAATTAGTATCGCACCCGGTAAAACCGGCAGGACTGTACCGGTCAGGCCAAGTAAAAAGCAAACAACCGCCAGCAGCAGGGCGAATACTGCCATGTTAATCCCCCTCCGGCTATTTTTGCAGGCTGTATGTTTTAAATGCGCTTCCTGCCCGCAGAGTATATTACGATGCAGCAAACTGCAAAATAAACAAGAACTTATAAAAGAGGACGGGGTGAACTGTCATGCTGAATCAACACGGGAAATTGCCGCGGGTTGCCTATTTTTGCATGGAATACGGTTTAAGCGCAAAACTGCCCATTTATGCCGGCGGCCTTGGCGTTTTGGCCGGCGATTTTCTGAAAGCGGCGGCGGACTTAAACCTGCCCTTAATAGGCATAGGCATTCTCTGGCGGCGTGATTACACTGAGCAGTATATTGGTGAAGACGGCTGGCCATATGATATCTACCCCGATTATGAATATGACTTTGTCAAGGATACAGGCATTACTGTAAAAGTTGTGGTGAAAGGCAAGGAAGTTACCTGCCGGGTACGCCTGGTAGATGAATACGGCAATGCACCGCTGTATTTGCTGGATACAAATATTCCCGGCAGTGAGGACGGCTGGATCACAGAAAAATTGTATGGCGGGGGAACGGAAGAGCGTATTGCCCAGGAAATAGTGCTGGGTATAGGCGGTGTCCGCCTGCTGCGGGCACTAAATATTGATGTAGATGTTTATCATTTTAATGAGGGCCATGCCGTGCTGGCCGGGATAGAATTGATCAGAGAAAAAATGGCTGCGGGCATGTCCTTTGAGGCGGCATGGCAAGCCACCAGGCGGCAGGTAGTCTTTACCACTCATACTCCGGTGGCAGCAGGCAATGAAAAGCATGATCACGGCAAATTACGGGAAATGGGAGCCTACAATGGCCTAACTTATGAAGAAATGGTTCGCCTGGGCGGTGACCCTTTTAACATGACGGAAGCGGCCCTGCGCCTGTGTACCATAGCCAATGCAGTTTCCAACATGCACGGGCATACGGCGCGGGCCATGTGGCGGCATGTTACCGGGACGGGCCCCATTATTTCCATCACTAACGGTGTGCATGTTCCAACCTGGCAGTCGCAGGATATCTACCGGGCCTTTTTAAATGGCGGCGATCTTTTCAAACCGCACTTGAAAGCAAAACAGAAACTAATCGCCTATGCACGACAACATACTGACGCCAACCTCAATATTGACGCACTGCTTGTCGGTTTTGCCAGGAGGGCGGCAGGCTATAAACGCGGCGACCTGATTTTCCGTGATGCCGAGGTTATTGACCCGCTGCTGCGGGAAGGGAAACTCCAGCTTGTCTTTTCCGGCAAGGCACATCCCGATGACCATGAAGGAAAACGCATCATCCGCGACCTGGTCATGATGGACAGAAAATATAAAGATACAGTTGTTTTTCTGGAAAATTACAATATGGAAATTGCCAGGCTGCTGGTCCAAGGATGCGACGTCTGGCTCAACAACCCGCTGCGTCCGCTGGAAGCATCCGGAACCTCAGGTATGAAAGCGGCCATGAACGGTGTACTAAATTTAAGCGTTGTGGACGGCTGGGTGGGCGAGGGGCCGCAGCATGGTGTTTCCGGCTGGCTGTTGGATGTTCATCACAGCGATCTGAACCCGCAGGTGCAAAATATGCATGATTTGCAGGCACTGTATAAAGTCCTTTTTGCTGAAGTAATTCCAACCTTTTACTATGACAAAGATCGCTGGCAAGAGATGATGCGTGCCAGTATTGACATGTCCCACTTCAGATTCTCCGCCACACGCATGGTGAGGGAATACTATGAATTGATGTACCGTCGGGCTATGGATGAGCAGGATGCGGTAACGGCGCCCTGGGCGGTACCTTACCGCTCCCGTGGTGAACAGCATCCCTTCAGCGGCTGAAGGTAACGGGCTGCAACGAAGGGGAATTATACCATAAAAAGACACAAGTTTACCTCCGGTGATACTTTGGCAACACTTTTCAAACAAACAGGATTAATCTTGGCAAAAAAGGCATAAAAAACAAGGATAATGTAATACTATAAAGAGAACGAAAACACAGGTGAGAGAATGGATAACGAAATCCACTTTGACAGTAGACCAAGCGAGGCGGAACTAGTTTTTCATTCTACCACAAGCAAGAAATTATTAAGCGGCGTACGTGGCCGGGCGTCCCGCACCGGGCGAACTGGGCCGGTAAGAACGCCGGTGGATTTTTTGCGCGGGAAAGCAAAAAAAGAATATATGCAAAACAGTGAGGTGAAAGTTTATAATATGTATGAAAATCGGGTATTGCCGTATGAAGAGTTTAAAGAGTTGCCAATTGAGAAACAGGTTGTTTTAATGACCAAATGGCGTGAAGAGATTGGTACCAACAATATTATCCGGGACATGAAAGTATCACGAAAGAAATTTTACAATGAAATTCTCAAAAACCTGGGTATTGAGACAAAACCGCGGGGCAGACATACTAAGAATACCGATGCAGAAACTAAAAAAGACGACAAAATGACAGTCGGGGCGAATACTGAAGCCGCCGTTGAACTGTTGACGGCAAACGACATACCGCAGCCAAGTTTTTCCCTTGCCATTGGCGGTCTTTTTGACGGACACAATGCGGCCAACCGCCTGGCCAGGCTGTCCAGAATGCTGGAGCCGGAGGCAAAGTATGAGCTAAAAGTTGAAATTCGGGAATTAAACTGTCAGTCATTTACCGAGAAATAAAAAATATCAATAAAAGGTGCAGGCAGCAGCTACCTGCGCCTTTTCTCCCTTGCCTTCCGGGATATAACACCTCTACATGCATTTTTCTATTACTTTTAATATAGCAGAAGAGAAAAAAAAGAAAAAGACTTACTGATAAAAAGATCGTGTCAAGCCACTATAGGTTTTGGGAGAGCCTCACATCACTCACACTACGCCAGGTTCATTTAATATTTTCAAAACAGATCGAGTAAAGTTGCTCCCACCCTTGAAAAGTGGCACATTGTTG
>JAAYLG010000030.1 GCA_012522075.1 Bacillota bacterium | reverse complement strand
TCTTATCCTGAAAGAATTACTGAACAATCCAATACTTTATCTCAGCAAATATATAATCCGGAACAAAGCGGCATACTACAGACTTTTGCAGGAGGTACGGACAAAGGGCAAATGGGAAGAATGGATATTGTTTATACTGGACGGTATAGAGCAGACTGCGGAAGAAACGTTGCTGCTTGTAAAGAGAATTAATACTGTCGTGGAACAGACAGCCAAAGACATCAAAAACTTGTTACCTAAAATATATTCAAGAGAACTTGTATATTTTCTTTTCTTTGAGTTTTATACCAAAATTGCATATCTGGAAAAGGGGTTAAATATTACAAGGAAAACTGCCTCAAACTATTTATCATTGTTGGAGGAAAAAGGTTTCCTGGAATCTTATAAAATTGGCAGAGAGAGAATATTTCTGAATAAGCGATTATTTGAAGTTGTACAACAAGCCGGCACAGAAAAATGATAATGTGGCAAAACCTGTACTTAAGATGACCGCTGGCTGAGAAGGACAATCTTCTTAACATGCGGCACTTTTTTTTTATAAATTTTTTCGAGGAAACACATGCCTGACTATTTTGTTCTGACCCCGGTGTACATTGTTGCGCAGATGGGAAAGACGGGAGCAAAACGGTTGCTTCCTTTAAGCAAAAAACGAATGCTCACAGCAGAAGTTTCCCTGCGGTTGATTTTTTTACCCGGGATTAACCGCAAATCCATTGTTGGCGTATACTGCCTGGCGGTATAATAAAAATTGGGGTGATGAGCATTAAAGAGATCAAAAAAAAGAGATCTTTGAATACGCAAAAACTTATAAACTGCTCATTCTGCTGGTTGTCTTTGCCGTTTTCGGCATCACCAATCCGCTTGTCGCAAAACTATTGCCCGAAATACTTGGCAGCCTGGTGGCGGACGGCATTACTATTACAATGCCAAAGGCCACAGCTTATGATGCCTGGACGCAGTTTTTTAAAAACGCAACGCAAATGGGCTTAATTTTAACGGTGATCCTTTTTAGCGGTGTTTTGTCCTCCGAGCTTTCCAGGGGGACGCTTGTCATCTTACTGACAAAAGGATTGTCCCGGACGGCGGTCATCCTGGCCAAATACACCTGCATGGCTCTTCTCTGGACGGCAAGTATTGCACTCTGCTTCGGGCTGACCTATGTTTACACGCACTATCTCTTCCCGGCTGACAAAGTATCAAATCTGCCGTTTTCCGTGTTCTGCCTCTGGCTGTTTGGCATGTTCCTGCTGGCAGTATTGCTGCTTTCGGCCGTCCTGACAAAAAGCAGTTACGGTTGCCTGCTTCTAACAGGTGCGGCCGTGGTTGCCTGCCTGCTTGTGAATATCATCCCCGCAGCGCACCGCTACAATCCCATATCATTGGTGACCGATGAATTGGGGTTAATAAAAAATACCATCGCAGTATCTTCTCTCTTCGGCGCTGTCTTCATCGCTTTTCTGCTTGCATTGCTTTTTGTGTCGCTGGCAGTCTTGATCTTTCGTAAAAAACAATTATAACCGGCTCATGCCACATGCAAATGCACCGAAAGAAAACGCGGAAGGAGCTGCTCCTTCCGCGTTTTCAGTGAACCGCCGGATGCCCGGCAAGCGCCGTCGCACCCGTGTTTATTTCAGGTTTTCAACCATCCTGGTGGCAATCAGCAGCGCCTGCTCACGGGTTGCGTTGGCGTATTGGACGGCTTCTTCTGCCGCGGTGGTATTCCTTGGAGCGAACTTGTTGTCCCCGACGCCTTTAATGATGTTGTTGGCAACCATGAAGTACACGCTGTCCTTTGCCAGCTTGAAATTTTATCGTCATCGGCAAAGGCGGCGGGTTTTTCATAGTTGAGCTTGAAATTGCCGTCGGTTTCAAGGGTCCAGCCTTCCATGGTAACCTTCTTGTAGGCGCGGGTCAGCATGGTTGCCGCCTGTTCGCGGTTCAGAAGCTGGTTTGGCGAAAAAGTGGTAGGGCTTGTGCCGTTGGTCAAACCAAGATTAAAGGCTTTCAGAACCTCCGGGTCATTGCAGTCGGTGAAGGGATTTTCGGCAACCGGCTGCGCTTTTGTCTTGCCGAGGTTTTCATAAACCTTTACACAAACAGCCGCAAATTCGGCACGGGTAATAGGCTTGGTCATATCGGCGCCCATCAGGGCATCGGGAATAAGGCCCCAATCCAACGCCTTTTGCAGTTCCGCGATTGCCCAGGACGACGCTTCGCTCCACGCTTCGGTGGCCGCAAATTTGCTGAAATCTATATCCGGTGAGCCGATGCCCTCTGAAAGGTATAAAAACGGTTCCCACTCGGTTCCTGCCGAGAGCACGATGCCATAGTCATATTCCTCAACATATCCTTGGGCCGAGGCGCGTACGGCATTCAGTCCCGGGACTGCTTCAAAGGTGAATTTCCCGCCATCGTCAGTGGTGACGGTGGTACTGGTGCCCAGCAGGCGGACGGTAGCATTTTTTGCCCCGTAGACATAGCCCGAAAAACGTCCCTTAAAAATACTCTCATTATAGTTGATTAAAAGCTTTACAAAGTCCACGGCAAAACCGTCGCCGACGCCCGTTGTTTCATCTATCCTGATTTCCAACCTGCCGGACGCTATTTCATTATAAAAGCCGGACGGTATAATTGCCGAGACGATATAACAGGTGGGGCCGGTCTGATCGACATGGTTTAAAAGCTCGGCAATAAACGGTGCATCCTTGCCGTTAAGGGTGACTGTAAAATTGCTTCCCCATCTTAATGCCTGGAAATCGTCAATGCATAACAGCAGCAAAGTAAGCGAGGGAAGATGCCGGCAGAAGCGAGAAAATGAGGATCATGCAAAGCAACAAGGCAAGCCTTTTTCCTCTCATGAAACATACCTCCACTAAATTTGTTTTTCGGGGACTGACGACCAAAATCCCCTAAAAATCTAAAATACTGCTGCATATATGTTATAAAGCCGGCAAACAAAAATATATGACAGATATGCTTTTGTTTAGTACAAAAAAATTTTTCATTAAAAAATTGATTTGGATATTGACAGTTTAAAAACAAAATGTTAGAATCCTTACCAATGGCAGGAAAACAGGGGGCGAAAAGATGGAAAAACAGGCTGAACATATTGCCTCCCTCGTAGGCATGCTGCCCGTCTTTATCGGGGCGGTACTGGAAGGCATTGAAATTTCCACTCCTTACAAGCTAAGTGAAAGCGAAGAAAAAACACTCATGTTCCTCCACCATAACGAAGGCTCCCCCATGACCGCATACAGCAAAAAAGTGGGCCTCACCCGGGGTTCCTTTACCGGCGTGGTGGACCGCCTGCAGGAAAAGGGCCTGGTGGAGCGGGCGCCTGTCAGCTGCGACCGGCGCAAATATGCCTTAATGCTGACCACGGCAGGCAAAAATGTAGCCAGAGATATTGACGCCCAGTTTAAACGTCACATTGCCGCCAAAATGGCGCTGCTCCCGCCCAGGGAGCGGGATAAGCTGGCCGCCGCCCTGGAAACAATCATTGCCGCCGCCGAACTGCTTACAGCCGGAAAGGAAGGATAATCATGCAACAAACCCAGCAATTATCAACCGGACAGGACAGGATCTATATTCTGGAGAAAATGCCTGTCAACAAAGCTATCTGGAAACTGGCCCTTCCCACCATGACGGCCATGCTCATCCAGGTTATTTACAACATGACCGACACCTTTTACATCGGCAAGCTGAACGACCCCAACATGGTGGCGGGCATTGTCATCACCATGCCCATCATTTTTATCCTCCAGGCCTTCGGCAATGTTTTCGCCGTAGGCGGCGCTTCCCTTATTTCCCGCCTTTTAGGCAGAGGGGAGCGGGAAGAAGCCGGCAAGGTTGCCGCCGTCGCTTTCTGGTCGGCCTTTTTCGTTTTCCTTGTCGCCGGCGCAATAGGTTTTATTTTCCACCGCCCCATTCTCCTCTTCTGCGGCGCCAGCCCCAATACAATCGGCTATGCCGCAAGCTATGCCTTGATCATGCTCACAGGCACACCTTTTATCGGCCTGCAGCATGCTTTAAGCGGCCTGCTGCGCTCCGAGGGAGCCACCAAGGAAGCCATGATCGGCATGATCTCCGGCTCCATCCTGAATATGATCCTGGACCCAGTTTTCATCTTCGGCTTCGGCCTGGGAGTGGCCGGTGCCGCCGTCGCCACCGTACTCAGCAATATTGCCGGCTTCTGCTACTACCTCTCCTTTTACCTCCGCAAAAAAAGCCTTGTTTCCATTTCCCCCAAAAAATACGGTTTTGACTTTGCCATTTACAAAGATATTTTTATAATCCGCATCCCCGCCTCGGTCGGCATGGTGCTGATGAGAATCGGCGCCACCCTGACCAATGTGGTTGCCGCAGGTTTTGGCGACAATGTTGTGGCGGCCCACGGTGTTGTGATACGCGCCACCAATATCGCCTTCATGATCACCATGGGCCTGGCCCAGGGCTGCCAGCCCCTCATGGGCTACAACTACGGCGCCAAAAAATATGACCGCCTCGTCGCCGTTATCAAGCGCGCCCCCACCATCGGTACAATCATTGACGTCTCCTTTGCCGTCATCTTCTACTTCCTGGCCGATACCTGGATTCGTGTTTTCATCAACGACCCGGAAGTAATCTACTACGGTGTCCGCATTATTCACGCCATGGTTGTTGCCCTGCCTTTCATAGGTATCCAGATGGTGCTCATGACCATGTTCCAGTCCCTGGGCAGGGCTTTTGAATCTCTCATTATCTCCCTTGGCCGCCAGGGTCTTTTCTACATCCCGGCCCTCTTTCTCTTCAGCAACCTCTGGGGCTTTAACGGCTTCAGATACTCCCACACTTTCGGCGACATTGCCACTACCTGCCTTTCACTCTTCTTCTTTTTCCGTCTGCGCAGGCAGCTTCTGGCAACAATGACCAAAGCGGAAGAAAAACCCCGGAAAGAGCCGGCCTACAGCAGTTAAAAAAGCGGGAACGCCCCGCTTTTTTTTTATGCCCGCTGGCCGGCGTCGTAGCTCCACGCCCCGCCAAGCCCCCGGGAAAATATAAACAACACCTCCCGGCAGGATAGTCTTTTGCCCTTAGCGAATAATAGAAAAGTCCGTATCCAACTTTGTATAAAGCGTATCACCCATGATAAAGGAGCCAAAAAAATGAAAGTCATGCACCTGATCAGCGGCGGGGAAACGGGCGGCTCCAAAACCCATGTCCTCTCCCTGGTCCGGGAACTGCAAAAAAATACGGATGTCACTCTCATGTGCCTGATGGCAGGCGCTTTTTACCGTGAAGGCCAAGCCATGGGACTTGACATCCGCACCTTAAAGCAGAAAAAAAGATATCACCTGCACGCCGTCCGGGAGCTGGGGCACCTCCTGAGGCGGGAAGGCTACACCCTCCTGCACTGCCACGGCCCCCGGGCCAATTTTATCAGCGCCCTGGTGAAAAAATTTTACCGCATCCCAACCCTGACCACCATCCACAGCGACTTCCTGCGGGACTTTGCCCACAGCTTCTACAAAAACAAGGTCTACACCACCTTGAACACCTGGGCCCTGAAAACTTTCGACGGCTATCTGGCCGTTTCCGAAGACTTCAAGGAAATGCTGGTCTCCCGCGGCTTCCCCGCGGGAAAAATCACCGTCATCTACAACGGCCTTGATTTTGCCGCTCCAATAAAAACCGTAACCCGGGCCGAATTCTACCAAAAATACAACGTCTCCCTGCCCGGGAAAGCCAAAGTAGTAGGCATGCTGGCCCGCCTGCACCCCGTCAAGGGCCACGAAGTTTTCCTTGAGGGAGCCCGGCTCATCGCAGAAGCGGTCCCTGGCGTCCATTTCCTTGTGGGCGGCGACGGCGAAGAGCGGGAAAAACTCCTGGCCCTTCGGGACAAGCTGGGCCTCAAAGATAGAGTCCACTTTGCCGGGCACGTCAGCGAACCCTTGGCCTTTATGCAGGCCATTGACATCAACGCTTTAACCTCCTACAGCGAAAGCTTCTCCTTTGTGCTCCTGGAAGGAGCCCTGCTGCGCAAACCCACCGTCAGTTCACAGGTAGGAGGCATCGCCAAACTCATCACCCACCAAGAGACGGGCATGCTTTTCCCGCCCGGCGACGCGGCCGCTTTTGCCGCCCACACCATCACCCTCCTGCGTGACAGCGCCCTGGCCAAAGAGATGGGCGAAAAGCTTTACCACCACGCCAAGGCCAATTTCTCCCTGGCCGCCCTGGCCGGCGTTCACCTGCAGGTTTATGAACAATACGCGAAAGGAAGGAAGTAAATGAAGCTCCTTGATGAAAAAGGCAGATTGTTTGGTCTCATCAACCTTATTGACTTGCTGGTTTTAATCCTGGTGGTTGCCGTCCTGGCCGGCGGCGCCTATAAACTCACCCGGCCGTCCGGCTCCGGGGCAGGCGACGCAGGCGAAAAAGCAACCGTGCTGGCGCTTGTCTCCAACGTGAGCCAGTATACCGTGGACGCCGTCACCGTGGGCAGCACCGTCTACGACCCCACCTCCAAGGGCCACATGGGCAAGGTCACCAACGCGGAAGTAGTCCCCCACCGGCAGCCGGTGCCAACGGCCGACGGCCCGGTGCTCATGGCCGAGATTCCGGCGCGCTTCGATATCTTCCTCACCTTTGAAGCTGTTGTCACCGTCACGGAAACCGCCGTCCGCTGCGCCTCCTACGACCTACGCGTAGGCGCCACCGTTACCCTGGGCAGCCGGGATTTCATGGTCAGCACCACTGTTTTGCGTGTAGACCTCTAAGCAACCTCCCAGTCAAAGGAGAAAACCGCCTATGTATGCTCACAGCCTTACCGGCAGGACACTGCACAAAATTGCCCAACTGCAGGACAACTGCTTCCGGGGCAGCAAACTTGCCGCCCTGACCGACAGGCTGTCCGCCAATTTTTATACTGTTTTTGCCGCCAGCCGCCTGGCACAGGCCCTCTGGTTCCGGGACGTGTCCCTTCCCGCCTGGCAGCACAGCCTGCTTTACCGGCTCTTTTCCCTTTGCCAAAAGCTCATCAAAAAATGCCTCCTTTTCTTCTCCCGCCTCCTGGGAGCCGCCCTCCCCCAAAGCTTCAGCTGCCGCCTCTACAACCTTCTTCTTTCCCGCCTTTACCTGCTTTTTCTCCTTTTAGGAGCACTGGGCATACTGGCTTTCCCCATCCTCTCTCCCCCCAAAGCCCTGGCGCTCCCCGTGGCGGCCGCAGCCGTCCTCCTCATCATTCACAAACCAACCTGGGGCTTGTATCTTCTCGCCTTCAGCCTGCCCCTCGTCCCCAACGAGGCGCTGCTGCTGCTTGCCATCCTGGCATTTGCCTCCTTCCTCTTCCACCGCCTGCGCACGGGCAACTTCACCCTCAGACCCCTCGCCATTGAACCGGTCCTTGTCCTCTACCTGCTCGTCGCCGCCCTTGCCACCCTGGCCTCCGCCACCCTCACCGGCAGCTTGCGCGACTTGGCCATTTACACCTGCTCTTTTCTGGTTTTCTTTGTCCTCATCAACCAGCTGCAGACAAAAAAAGAGCTGCACACCTACCTTATCTTTGCCCTGGCCGGCGCCCTCCTGGTCGCCCTCTACGGCATCTACCAGTATATCTTCGGCGCCCCCATGCAGTCCGGCTGGGTGGACGCCACCCGCAACCCCCTCATCGGCGTCCGGGTGTATTCCTTTTTCGGCAATCCCAATGTAATGGCGGAATACCTGATCCTCATCATCCCCTTCGGGATCGCCCTTTTCTTCAGCGTACGCAACATTTTCTGCAAACTCCTTTATCTTGGCGTTACCGGCCTCCTTGCCCTCTCCCTGCTCCTCACCCTTTCCC
>JAAYLG010000176.1 GCA_012522075.1 Bacillota bacterium | reverse complement strand
CATTTCCAGCGTCTGCCGGATTGTGGGCACCACATCGGCCACTGTCATGGTTTCTTCCGTGGCCAGCTTGTCAAGGCGTGTCAAATCCAGCAGGTTTTCTACCAGCCGGATCAGCCGTTCCAGTTCCTGGTCAATATCATCCAGGAATTCCTCCCTTTCTTCCGGCTCCAAAGGGAAGTCCCGCATAGACTTAACCAGGATATTGAGTGATGTCAGGGGAGTACGCATCTCATGTGACGCATCGGCAACAAACTCTTTTAATTTCCGCGTATTTTCCTGCAGCTGTGCCGCCATTTCGTTAAACAGCTTGGTAAGCCTGCCAATTTCATCCCGGGAACGGACCGGAACGCGCTGAGAAAGGTCGCCTTTAGCCATTTTTTCCGTTGCTTCGCTCAGGGACTGAATTGGGCCGGTAATTTTGTTTGTCAAAAAGCGGCCGATAACACCTGCGGCCAGGATGGCCAGTAAGGTTATGAGCAACAAATAATTGCGGATATCTTTTTGCATTTTATCAATTTCCTGCAACGACGAAGAAACAAAAACTGCACCAAGTATCTTCCCGTCTACTTCAATGGGAACGGCAACCTGCAGCACCAGAACCCCGCTGGCTTCCGAATATTGTACACTCCAGCTTTTGTCATTCTGATTAAGCAGGGCGTGAGTAATTTCCGGGCGGTTAAGGACCGTTCCCACCAGACCTTCCACCCGGACGGAGTCACCCAGCACTCGCTGCCTGTCATCAGTTATGAGAATGCGGGAACGGCTTTGGCGCGCCACCAGTTCGGCCTGGTTGGAGATATCCACCACATCAGGTACTGCCTGCAATTTGGGAGCCACCAGATCGCGCACCACTTTGGCAGCAGATACCAAGTTCTCATGTTGGTAGGCAAAATAATAGTTTTTCAATAGATTCAGCAGGAAAAAGGAAGCCGACACCATGACCACCACCAGGAGAACAACATACGTGGTGGTCAATTTGGTGCGAATACTGCTAAACATTTTTCCCCTCCCGGAATTTATAGCCCGCTCCCCAAACTGTAAGAATCATCTCGGGAGCAGACGGATCCGGTTCAATTTTTTCCCGCAAGTGTCGGATATGCACATCCACAGTGCGTGCGTCACCATAATAATCATAACCCCACACATGCTCCAGCAGTTGCTCCCGGCTGAACACTCGCCCCGGTTGGCTGGCCAAAAGGCTCAGCAGGGCAAATTCTTTGCTTGTCAGCTCGACCTCTTTGCCCCTGACTTTAACTTTGTGGGAAAAAAGATCGATCTGCAAATCCTGGAGGCGGATTACTTTCAGGTTGGCCTGATCAGTTGTTTTGTTTTGAGAACGACGCAAAATGGCTTTCACCCGTGCAATCAGTTCCCGGGGATTAAACGGTTTTGTCATGTAGTCATCGGCCCCCAGTTCCAGCCCCAGGATTTTATCGATATCTTCCCCGCGCGCTGTCAGCATAATAATGGGGGTCTCGCTTTTTTTCCGGATACGGCGGCAGACTTCAAACCCGTCTATACCCGGCAGCATCAAATCCAACACAATCAAATCCGGTGCTTCTTCCTCAAACAGCCGCAGGGCTTCCTCGCCGTCGTAAGCGGCCAGCACCTCATAATGCTCCCTTTCCAGGGCAAATTTCAGCCCTTTAACAATGGTTTTCTCATCATCAACCACCAGTATTTTAGGCACAGGTTTTCTCCCTTTCTTTATTGTAATTTCCGGTAAAGGTCTCGCACTTGCTTCATATCCTCCCAGACAGGTCTTTTTTTCGTCGCATCGCGCAGCAGGGCTGCAGGGTGGTATGTTGCCATGATTTTGGCGTTATATTTGTCAAACCATCTGCCGCGGACAACTGAAATGCGCGCTTTGTCATCAAGCAGCGACTGCGTAGCCAGTGCCCCCAGACAAACGATAATTTGCGGGCGGATCAATGCCAACTGCCGTAAAAGATACGGCAGGCAGGCATTTACTTCATCCCTGGCCGGCAGGCGGTTTTTCGGCGGGCGGCACTTTACCACATTGGCAATATAAACTTCCTCCCGGGCAAACCCTGCCGCCGCCAGGATTTTATCCAACAACCTGCCCGCCGCACCAACAAAAGGACGACCCAGCCTGTCTTCTTCGGCTCCCGGTCCTTCGCCCACAAACATCAGCTTGGCCTGCGGGTTGCCCTCGCCAAACACAGTCTGCGTGGCACTCTCGCGCAGGCGGCAGCGGGAACAAGCCGCTACTTCTTGCTGCAGTGCAGCCAAAGCCTCCCCGGGCTTGTCCGCGGCAGCCTGCGCAGTTGTCTGCTGCGGAGCCTGCCGGGCGCAACGCTTTGCTTCAGTCAGCAGGTCGAACAAATATGGTTCCTTCAATACTTTTCACCCACTCATTACTTCCACAAAGATAGATTTTCTCCTTTTTCAGAAATTAATAAAGAGAAGGCGTAACCCTTCTCT
>JAAYLG010000175.1 GCA_012522075.1 Bacillota bacterium | reverse complement strand
CTTACCACTTCCGCCAGTTTGGCGGCATCAAACTTCAACCTTTTAAGCAAAGGCGCGGCCAGGTTTTCCGCCCTGCTGCGCTCAAGATCGGCCTCATTGGCACGAAAAATGGCTTCCTCCCGCTCCAGCAGCCTATCGGCAATCTGCTGCAGCGCCCTGTTTTTCACTTCCGTCTCGGCGGCCGCCAGCCTGACAGCTGCCTTTTTGATTTTCACAAGGATTTGCTCCAGCGACATGAAACCTACCCCCAGGCATTATTCTTTCATTGTATGCTAAACTTTCGACTTGCCAGACTGCTTTTCCTCCCGCCACATCTTTCCGGCTCCCGACCTGCAGGTTTACTCCCTGCCTGCAGTCTTTTATCCGTAGTCAGCTCCGCATTTGTTTCCTGCCCGCTTATAATATGTCTACATGTCCTGGTAGATGATGGCGGCATGATATTCCTGCAGCGATTTTACGCTTTTTTCCCCGCTGCTGTTGTAAGCCTTTATTCCCCGTGCGCTGGCCAAGGCCGCCGCCAGGGTGGTGATATAAGGGATATTGTTTTTTATGGCGGCTTTTCGGATGTAAGAATCATCCTTTTCACCGATGCGGCCGATGGGCGTGTTAATGACCAGGTCTATTTCCCCGTTGGCAATGCTGTCCAGAATGTTGGGACGGCCTTCATAAAGTTTCTTGATGTGTCTGGAAGCAATGCCATGCCGGCGCAGGAATTTATTTGTTCCTTCCGTGGCCAAAATACGGAAGCCGAGGGCGGCAAATTCTCGGGCAACTTCCAGCACATCGGGCCTGTCCTGTTCCCGCACACTGATGAGCACGGTCCCCGCGCGCGGCAGGGGTGTTTTGGTCGACTCCTGGGCTTTATAGTAAGCCAAGCCGAAAGACGGGGCAATCCCCAGCACTTCCCCGGTCGAGCGCATTTCCGGCCCCAGGATCGGGTCCACTTCCTGAAACATATTAAAGGGAAAGACGGCTTCCTTTACCCCGAAATGGTTAATTTTACCCTTCCGGATTGAAGAGACGTCCGCCCTGCCCATGATTATCTCCGTGGCTACACGGGCCATGGAAATACTGCATATTTTGGAGACAAGGGGTACCGTTCTTGAGGCCCGGGGGTTTGCCTCCAGCACATATACCCGCCCGTCCGCAATGGCATATTGAATATTCAGCAGCCCCACAACATGGAGCGCGCGGGCAATTTTATCCGTATAGGCATAAATAGTCTCCAGGTGCTCTTCAGATATACTGATGGTAGGTATGACACAGGCGGAATCGCCGGAATGACCGCCGGCATACTCAATATGCTCCATAACCGCCGGGACAAAGACTTTTTCCCCGTCTGCAACGGCATCGGCCTCCGCTTCAATGGCATGGTCAAGAAACTTGTCCAGCAAAATAGGGCGCTCCGGGGAAATATCCACTGCCGCCGCCATATAATGGCGCAGCATTTCCTCATCATGTACAACTTCCATCCCGCGGCCGCCCAGCACATAAGACGGCCGCACCATGAGGGGATAGCCGATTTTTTCGGCAACGGACAGAGCCTCTTCCAGGTTGGCTGCCATGCCGGACTCTGGCATGGGGATTCCCAGCCGCTCCATCATTTCGCGAAAACGGTCCCTGTCTTCCGCCAGGTCAATGGCATCCAGGGAGGTTCCCAGAATCCGCACTCCTTCCGCCGCCAGTTCACCGGCAATATTGAGGGGTGTCTGACCTCCAAACTGGACAATAACACCCAGCGGTTTTTCTTCCCGGTAAATGCGGAGTACATCTTCCACCGTCAGTGGTTCAAAATACAGTTTGTCCGCAGTGTCATAGTCTGTGGATACCGTTTCCGGGTTGCAGTTGACAATAATTGTCTCGTAGCCGAGATCCCGCAGGGCAAAGACGGCATGCACGCAACAGTAGTCAAACTCAATCCCTTGTCCGATTCTGTTGGGCCCGCCCCCCAGGATCATGACTTTTTGTTTCTTTTCTTCCATGCCGGCGGCCATCTGCTCCCCGCCATGATAGGTGGAATAATAGTAGGCTGCATTTTCCACGCCGCTGACGGGAACGGCTCCCCAGCCGCCTGTTATCCCCAGGGCCAGGCGACGATCCCTGATTTCTTTTTCCGGTACGTCCAGGAGTTTGGCCAGGTAACGGTCGGCAAAACCGTCCTTTTTGGCACGCAGCAGCAACTCGTCGGGCAGCCGGCCGTTTTTATTATACTGCAGTATTTCTTCTTCCAGCTGCACCAGTTCCCGCATTTGTTCCAGGAACCAGGGTTTTATTTTAGTCAGGCGGTGCAATTGCTCTACCGTTGCCCCCTTGCGCAACGCCTCATATAAGACAAACTGGCGTTCACTCGAAGGCTCGGCCAGCATGGCCAACAGTTCAGTGAGCGAGCGACGATGGTAATCCCCGGCAAAACTCAGGCCGTGCCTGCCTGTTTCCAGGGAGCGGACCGCCCTTTGCAGCGCCTCTTTATAAGTCTTACCAATGCTCATCACTTCGCCCACGGCCTTCATCTGTGTACCTAGTCTGTCTGCCGCGCTTTTAAACTTTTCAAAGGCCCAGCGCGGGAATTTGACCACCACGTAATCCCCGGACGGCGTATACTTGTCCAGTGTCCCCTCCCGCCAGTAAGGAATCTCGTCCAGTGTCAGCCCCACAGCCAGCATGGAGGAAACCAGGGCAATAGGGAAGCCGGTGGCTTTGGATGCCAGTGCCGAGGAACGGGAAGTGCGGGGATTAATTTCAATCACCACCACTCGGCCCGTTTCCGGGTCGTGGGCAAACTGGACGTTGGTTCCGCCAATGACGCCAATTTCCTCCACAATGGCGTAAGCATACTGCTGCAGCCTTTCCTGGAGTTCTTTACTGATGGTAAGCATGGGCGCAACACAAACGGAATCTCCCGTATGGACACCGACAGGGTCCACATTTTCAATAAAGCAGACGGTAATCATCTGGTTTTTGGCATCACGGACCACTTCCAGTTCCAGCTCTTCCCAGCCCAGAACCGACTCTTCCACCAGAATCTGGCCTACCATGCTGGCGGCAATGCCCCGGGAAGCTACCACCCGCAACTCTTCCACATTGTATACCAGGCCGCCGCCTGTTCCGCCCAGGGTATAAGCGGGCCGGATCACTACCGGGTAGCCAAGTTGCAGGGCAATTTCCTCCGCTTCCGCCACGGAAAAAGCCGGCATGCTTCTGGGCATTTCAATCCCCAGTTTCCGCATGCTTTCCTTAAAGGCAATCCTGTCTTCCCCGCGCTCAATGGCATCAAGCTGGACGCCAATCACTTCTACGCCGTACTGTTCCAGCACGCCATTTTTGGCCAGTTCAATACTCAGGTTTAGCCCCGACTGCCCGCCCAAATTCGGCAGCAGCGCATCGGGACGCTCTTTTTTGATAATTTCCGTCAGCCGGTCAACATTTAAAGGTTCAATATATGTAATATCCGCCATCTCCGGATCCGTCATTATCGTTGCCGGATTGGAGTTGACCAGGACTACCTGATAGCCAAGTTTTCGGAGTGCTTTGCAAGCCTGGGTGCCTGAATAGTCAAATTCTGCAGCTTGTCCGATCACTATGGGACCGGAGCCGATAATAAGCAGCTTCCGGATATCTTCTCTTTTTGGCACTTTTGCATCCCTCTTTTAATTATCTTTTAAAGTTTATTTTATAATATCTGCAAAGAAATGCCACAATTATTTCTCTCGGATCTATAATTGGTTAATTGCAAGTTTTATTGCCACCCATATTTTGGCACCTCTGATAATATTGCCATCTCATTAGCAGATCTATATCCATGAATTTTTCTTGGGTAATTATTCATCCAGTTCTCAATTCGCCT
>JAAYLG010000174.1 GCA_012522075.1 Bacillota bacterium | reverse complement strand
GTCCCCTATAACACCTGTGCACCGATCTTGACTGAGCGGGTCATCATGCTGCAGGATTACGACCATTTGCTGACTGTCGGCTGCGTCATGGGCGGCGGCATGGTTCCCATTATGGTTTCCGGCTATGCAAGATTCTTTGAAGACGACAATATTGTCAAAAGGCCTGACGGCACCATTATTTACCTTGACGCTAAAGAATAAGCAAGTACCCGCGGCTGCAAAGCCCTTTCCCCAAAAAGTGGGAAAGGGCTTTGCTTTTGGTTTGAGCAGGTCGAAATAACGAAAGCCGTTTCCGGTGTATTTAGCGGCATAATCTTGCACAACCTAAACCAGGAAAGAAAACGAGAGGAGGGTTTCTGTGAAAATTGACCCGCTTTTACAAAAAAACCTGAATTAAAATCACAGTATATTGATATACGGGAGGCCTTTACTCTCTGGGATATACTGAATTCAAAATACATGACCTTGGACAGATTGTTGTTCCGCAAATTATTTGCGAAAGATCTGGATTTAAAATATATCCTAAAAAAAACGGAGCAGGAGATTGAAGACAATATAGCCATCCTACAAAAGCAAATGAAAAAGTACAATATTATTTCACCCAATAAAAACAGGGCCGCCGTCGCAAATCACGCGGACGAAGAATTAATGTCAGATGAAGCTATCGCCATGGTTATCTTGCTTTACCAACAGGAACATGTGGAGAACCTGCTGATTTCAGTTTATGGCACCGTAACAAATGACAAACTGCGCAAAATATTCATAGATATGCTTGTTCGGACGATGAAAAGCACGGATGATTTGATGAAGCATGTGGCCTTGCGCGGTTGGATCGGTGTACCACCGGCATACCGGCATATGCCTGCCGGCACAAATGAGAGAATTCACTGCGGTGAGGCGGCATGTTTGTGGGACATGCTGACTTACCGCTATGATACACTGCACAATACGGAGGTGATGCAGGGCATCATCAATGATGCCGACCTTAAACTGATTTTCGCTGCAGGGATCAAACTCTTGCAAGAACAAATAAAACAGTTGGAAAAAGAGCTGGTTTATTTTGGTTTGCCGCTGCCAAAACGCCCCTCCGATATTACCATCTCGTTAAACAATAAAGACCTTTGGGAGGACTCTCACATTTATCGCATGACACTCATGGGCATGCAGGGAGCAGGGACGTTACATGTGAGAACCTATAAAAAATTCTCTTCAAATCACCGCCTGCGAGGCTTTATCATGAAGCTGTTAAAGCAGGAGGTGGAAAAAATTCATGACTTTATACTTTACGGGAAGCTGAAAGGCTGGCTGCACCAGGTTCCCAGGTATGGGCCCTGATGCTCCCAAAAGCGGCAGAGCAGCCGCCATTTTTTCTGCTTTTTTGTTTTTCGCCTGATTGCCGGGCGGTGGTATTTGCGCTATACTGGTAGCGGATGGTAACTGCGAAGCAAAGCCGGAGGTGAGGCGGTGGCACAGGCATTTATTTGTGATGTGGAAGCGGAGGCCGGTGAGCTTCATGCTTATCTCAGTCAAAGAATGGGCCATGTGGAAAAAATCAGCGAGGATAACTTTGCGGATGAAGAACATTATGTAGCCGTGTTAATGTATGAACAATACTTCTGGCGTGTCGGCAACCAGGTAGCCCTAATGATACTTATTGCCAAAACAGGGCCGGGCCGTTGCCGTTTAAAAACAGTAAGCTGCGGTTCCAGCAGGGGCATGATTTTTAAATTTGATATGGGTGCAGCAGGCGACTTTGCCCTTGAGCCCATAAACTATGTGCAGGAAAAATACAAAATTACCTGGCAGCGATAAAAGGTTGCCGGTGTAAAAGCAGGTGCATGTTTGGCGAAAACTTTTGCTGACAAAGAAACTACATGGTAGAAAAAAGGTAAGCCGGAAGTCACTGTACGCAGTGTTTCCGGCTTTACGTCTGCCCGGTTAGGGTTTGCGGGGGAAAGGTTACATGAGACCTGCCGCCCGGCGGACATTTTCCTGGTGGTCGGGCTGCGTATGGTTGTCACTGTGGCGAGTACTGTTGAGAAAATGAATACAGAAGTGGCCGTCAAAATCATTGTCGGTAATGGTCTGGATACTGTGGGGCATGGCGTGGGATGACGCTGCAATCCGCCTCCCGTTGACTTCTACAACGACAGGCCTGGTTGCCCAGCTCCAGCCGCCCCAGATTGCTTTCATGGCGACGCTGTCGGCCGCCGTCAGCGGTTCCACATCGGCATGAAAAGCCCCGTATGATCTGCGGACATGAAAGCTTTTGCCCGTTGCCAGGTCGGTTACCAGGGCATCCGTTCCGATTGGCCACAAATACTGCACCCCCGTCCACCAGTCGAGCAGTTCGCCGTATTGGGGACCCGGCGTGCTTTTTTCCGGTATATGATGCTGCGGTACGGTTAAAGTCATCCCCTCATACAGTGTGGTGTTTTCACTCAGCTTATTGACTGAAAGCAGCTCCGTCATGGGAATGCCGAACTTTTGGGCAATAAGCCAGAAAGTATCGCCCCGCTGCACTTCGTATGTAATGTAAGTAACACTGCCGCCGCCTGGCACCGGTTGTTTTCCGGTTTGCACAGCATCCGTCTCTTGGGCTGCCTGAGCTTTATGAGTAAAGGCACTTGTCGTTCTTTTCTGTTCCTGCGTCTTTTGCGGCATTTCTGCAGCCTTCTTTTTGGCAGAAGCTGTCGCTTAACGGGCAAGCTGCTCTTTTTTTATTTGTTTTTCGATATCCTCGGCTGTCCGGGCAATTTGCCCTTTCTGTGTTTCTTCCCCGGTTTTAGTTTCGGCATAAGCAGGCTCTTTTGTGTCTGCCTTATTTTTTTGCATCGCCGCCACTGCAGCGATATGTCCGGCGGGCAAAGAGGTGTCGGACCGATCAGCTTTCCCGCCATACCATGTTCGCATGCTGACGGTGCCCAGCACAATCACGACAAGCATAACCAAAACAATTTGCAGCTTCTTTTGCAAGATTCGCTCCTCCATTTCCTGGTGTCCTTACGTTACGACCATAGTTCGGCTAAAATTGTTAAAATTCCTTCATAATTAATCTGCCAAATTATGGCCGGTTAGGAATGTGCAGGAAAAGATGTTTAAGCAGAAAAAAGAATGAATTCCCTATTCTCGGCAACTTTCATTAAGCAGGGGACCTTTTTGTGTGCTATAATGCAGTTAGCACAGCGCAAGGGAGAGAGATTGGTGGAACGCTATCTGTCAATAGGAGAAATGGCTGAAATACATAATCTTACGCGCCAGACACTGATTTATTATGATAAAATTGGCTTGTTTAAACCTGCTTATGTAGATGAAAACGGCTATAGATATTACAGTTCCTATCAAATCCCTTTTTTACGGGAGATCTGTTTTTTTAAAGCCGCAGGAATCAAGCTTGAAGATATCAAGAACCACATTAATAAACGGGATTTGCAGACGGCAATATCCCTGCTGGAATACCACAAGAGGTTTATTGACAAGGAAATAGAGCGGCTCATGTCGATTAGAGAATCAATTGCCAATAGGCTGGCCATCTATGAAAAGGCAAGTAATTTTCAGGAAGAGTTGTCGAAACCTATCATTGAAACTTTTCCGGAAAGGCATGTTGTCTTTCTTCCGTACAACGGCGAATTAAAAAAACAGGTTTTGCATTTAACAATTATGCAGATCTGGAATGCGCTGTCGAAACATGAAATCATGCCTTCTGCAGGCTTTGGCACGATTATAAAAAAGGAAAGCCTTTGCAAAGAAAATATCCTGGAGGGCGCAGGTGCTTATGTTGCCATACCCGCCAGGACAGAACATATTGAGCAGATTGCCAATGTAATGACTCTGCCGGCGGGTGAATATGTTTGCATGTATAAATACGGCATGCCTTATGACACACATTTCTTATACAACCTGCTGTCATGGGTAAAGGAGAATCATTATCAAGTGGCGGGAGATATTGTGGATGCCTGTATCCTTGATACTACTTTTTATGACAAGGATACGGAAGTGGATTTGTGTCAGTTGCAGATTCCGATAAAAAAGTGACAAAAGAAGTCATCAGGGCTTGACTGTATAGTGATTATACACTTTACAATTACCTGAGAAAATGAATGGCTTCACAAAGAAATGACGGAGGTGTGTTACGATAGAAAACACCGTCTCAAACCGGTTGTTGTCGAACCAAAAGCGCCTTTTACCCACTATTTCAGGAGGAGAAGAAAAATGAAGCCGTCCCAGTACATAGGGCTGATTGTTGCTCTGCTGATTTTAGTTTTTATGAACTTTATCCCGGAATCGGAACTGCTGTCACGCAGCGGCATCAACACCATAGGAATCTTGATTGCAGTGCTCATTCTCTTTATTACCGAGCCGATCCACATCGGGCTAACCTGTCTGATCAGCATTCCCCTGCTGGTTATCTTTCGTGCGGCACCCAATGTGCCTGCGGCGCTGAAAGGATATACCAATTCCATTGTCTTCTTTGTCCTGGCATCGTTCGGCGTTTCACATGCCTTGGTAAAAGTGCCTTTATCCAACAGGCTGTTGCGTATCCTGATCGGTTCCTTCGGTAAAAACGTGAGGCTGATCCTGCTTGCTTTTATGGTGACATCGGCGGTTTTATCTTCTGTTATTTCCAACGTGGCAACCACTGCAGTGTTTATCCCGATTATTCTTACTTTTCTCGGTATTTACAAAAAAGAGGAAGATCGCAGGCGGACAGGGAAAGCGTTTATGATCGGGCTGCCTGTTGCCAGCATGATCGGCGGCATGATCACACCGGCCGGGTCTTCACTGAACCTGATGACCTTAAGTTTTTTGGAGGATCTCACCGGTACCACCGTTTCTTTTGCCCACTGGATGGCCATTGGCATACCTGTTGTGATTGTTATGCTGCCGATAGCCTGGTATATAATCCATAAAGTATACGGCGTGGTGGAATTAGGCGAGGAAGAGATCAGGCAGTTTGTTGACGGGCTTGACGTCCCCAGAAGAATGGAGGGACGGGAAGTCTACGTCCTGGTTATCATGGTGGGAATGTTTATTTTCTGGCTGTTAAGTTCCTGGTACCCTGTTTTTGACATTACAGTGGTGATGATGGTTGGCTTTGCCCTTTTGTTTGTACCGGGCTTTCCCATTCTTGCCTGGGATGAGTTTGTGGCCAGCGTTTCCTGGCCGGCATTTTTCCTCCTCGGCAGTATTATTACCATCGGCAACAGGCTCATTGAAAACGGCGTCAGCGATTGGCTGGTTGCCACCGTCTTCCCCGGTACGATTGACCTGCCGCTTGTCGGAGTTGCTTTTCTCATTGCCATCTTGGTCTTTTTATTGTTAATAGTTGTCCCCGTTGCCCCTGCCCTAATACCCTTGCTGTCCGTACCGCTGGTGGGGCTGGCCAAAAACATGGGTATTCCGCCGGCTGTGCCGATAATGGTGATGGGGTTGACAGTATCAAACTGCTACCTGTTGCCACTGGATACTGTTCCCCTGATTACCTATATGACGGGTTACTATAAAATGCTGGATATGCCAAAATCAACGGCATTTATACAGTTAATCATGTCAGGAGTTGTCGCAGTCTTGGTGCCTCTTACGATGAAGGTCCTGGGTTATTTCTAACTTGCACGGGTTCAGTGCGAATTGTTGCTGCCTTCATTTTGCCCTGCCGGCAGGTGAAGGCAGTTTTTCCCATTATAACGGCTGCAAAAAAATCATATAATTGATATGCAAGAGGTTCTGCAGCACTGTTTTGTTAGTGTAAAGTTATTGTAGGTTTTTAAAGGAATAATCATATCAAAAAAAGAAGAGGAACCTCACATTCACCACGAATGAATACC
>JAAYLG010000173.1 GCA_012522075.1 Bacillota bacterium | reverse complement strand
TCAAGGCAAAGTGGTTCCTGGGTTTAATTGGTTAAGAGGGCTTCAAAACGGGAGTAATACTCTCTAGTTGTTAATCCAAAAGGATGATTAGAGTAAAATGTCCTACAAAAAGTTGACACTACCATTGCAGAAGCGGAAGGCTTGCCAAACAGTAAAGAATAAGATATTATGTAAGTTAAGCGCAGTTTGGTGGGAGGACGTTATAGTGGGTCGTTGCGTTGTGAGAGGGATACGCGGTGCCATTACCGTGGCGGAAAACAGTGCTGCCGAAATTTTGCAGGCAACAAGGGAATTGCTCATTAAAATGGCAAAGGCCAATCAGATAAAACCGGAACAAATTGCCGGCATTATTTTTTCAGCAACACCCGATTTAAATGCTGCCTTTCCCGCTGCTGCCGCCCGCGAGCTCGGCTGGACATATGTACCATTGTTTGATACGGTGGAGATTGCAGTGCCCGGAGCGCTCCCAAGGTGCATCCGGGTCTTAATGCTTGTCAATACAGAGCTGGGCCAAGCCGCGGTGAAACATATCTATTTGAGGGAAGCCCGTTCGCTGCGGCAGGACCTCACTCCTGACAACACCTAGGGGTGTTGTTTTTGTCGTTTATTTTTTGTAAGGGGTGTATGAAACTGAGAATTGCCATCGACGGCCCGGCCGGGGCAGGCAAAAGCACTGCTGCCCGTGCTGTTGCCAAGCGCCTGGGGCTGGCTTATCTGGATACGGGCGCCATGTATCGTGCCGTAACACTGTTTGCCTTGCGCCGGAAAGTAAACTTGCATGACGACAAGGAACTGGAGCGTCTTGCCGCTTCACTTGATCTGGCGGTTAAAAGCGGCAAGGACGGCGAAAATATTATTTATGTAGACGGCGAAGATGTTACCGAAGCTATCCGCACACCGGAAGTGAACCGCCATGTGTCTATTGTGGCCAAATGTCCTGAAGTGCGGGTGCTGATGGTAGAGAAGCAGAAAGCAATCGGCCGCGCCGGAAATGTGGTGATGGACGGCCGTGACATAGGTACCAATGTGATGCCGGATGCGGAAGTAAAAATCTTTCTCACGGCGTCACTGGAGGAGCGGGCACGCCGCCGCCTGGCGGAACTGACAGCCAAGGGTGAAAAACTTGATTTGGAACAGATGATTGCCGAAATAGCCGCACGCGATAAGATTGATTCCGAGCGGGAATGCTCTCCGCTGCGACCGGCCGAAGATGCCGTGCATCTGGATACAACGAACATGACAGTTGAGGAAGTAGTAGATGCCATTGTCAACATAGCGGCTGGCCCGTAACCTGGGAGGGGAAAAGATGTTTTACCGGTTTGTCCGGCGGCTTTTCCTGCTGATTTTTTCTGTTTTTTTCCGCTGGCAGGTTAAGGGACGGGAGAACATCCCGTCGGAAGGTCCTTTTATTCTTTGTGCCAACCATATATCCTGGATGGATCCAATTCTGCTCGGCTGCCTCACCGGACGTGTCGTCCGTTTTATGGCCAAAGAGGAGCTTTTTCAACGGCCTCTATCAAGAATTGTCGTAAAAGGACTCCATGCTTTTCCCGTTAAGCGCCAGGCGGCTGACCGCCGGGCAATTAAAACTGCCTTATCCATCCTGGTCTCCGGCCAGGGAGTCGGTATCTTTCCGGAAGGGACACGCAGTAAAACGAAAGAACTGCTGCCGCCGCTGCCTGGAGTAGGATTTTTGGCCGTG
The DNA here is from genome assembly GCA_012522075.1 of Bacillota bacterium. Taxonomy (GTDB): domain Bacteria; phylum Bacillota; class Dethiobacteria; order Dethiobacterales; family Dethiobacteraceae; genus DUUE01. Next base: position 614 of record JAAYLG010000173.1, on the reverse strand, counting down.
AAAAGCGAGGCGCCTGTTGTTCCGGTGGCCATTTGCGGCCCTTACAGGTTGTTGCGGCCGCTGCGCGTCGTCATAGGCAAACAGCTTACTTTTCCGGATTATTACGGCGTCAAGGTGAAAAGCGAACAGCTGGAGGAAGTGGCGGCCGGCATCATGGCAGAAATCGCTCGCCTGCACCGGTCGCAGAAAGGATGAGCATGCCCTGAAGATAATTGTTGCGAAAAATGCAGGCTTTTGCGGCGGTGTAAGGCAGGCTGTCCGCCTGGCACGGGCGGCTGCCGCCAAAGGTCCCGTCTATGCCCTGGGGCCGCTTGCCCATAATGAAAGCCTGATAAAGAAATTGGCAGAAGAGGGAGTCATTTTTGTTGACAGCCTGGAAGCTGTCCCTGACGGTGCCACGGTGCTGATCCGTTCCCACGGAGAACGGCCGGAAGTTTTTGCCCGGGCGGAAGAAAAAAAACTTACTGTGATCAACGCCACCTGCCCCTTTGTGCAAAAACTGCAACAACTGGTGGCACAGCTTGTCCGGGAAGGCCAACAGGTGATTATTGTCGGTGACAGCAAGCACCCGGAGATTCAGGGTGTTCTTGGGTGGGGCCAAGACAGGCCGCTTG
>JAAYLG010000007.1 GCA_012522075.1 Bacillota bacterium | reverse complement strand
TTATGGTTCACGGAAGAAACAGGAATCACCGATGAACTCACGCAGGATGGAATTGGAAGGGACTTCGCCCGCATCCAGTGATACAAAGGCGGACAAAAACAGCAGCAGGCGTCTGGCATCAATATATCCCGGTTCAGTCGGGGCGATTTTTAAGAGGAGCGGTTCGGCAAATTTTTTTAAAACGGCCAGTTCATACACCAGGGAAGAATTAAACATAATGTCTGCTTCTTCCTGGAGACTGAAAATATTGCGCTCTTCACCGCGGCGGACGGAAGGCCAACGGCGAATTGTTTCCAGGGCATCAAGACCGCGGAACTGGTGGTCGCGGACTATGCGGCGCAATAGACGCGTGTCGGTGGTATGGATGCGTGTGTGGCGGTCCACATTCACAGCGGTTAAAGCTGAAATATAGATTTTATATTTCTGTTTCCGGGGAATGGCAGCCGTCAGTCTTTCGTTCAGCCCGTGGATACCTTCAAGGATTAAAGGCTGGCCCGGTGCCAGCTGAACAACATGGCCCCTGTATTCGCGCCGGCCGGTAAGGAAATTAAATGTGGGGATTTCCACCGCTTCCCCGGCAATCAGGCGCAGTAGATGCTCATTGAACAATTCCAGGTCAATGGCTTCAATGTGTTCAAAATCGGGCTGGTTTGATTCATCCAGCGGCGTGTGCTCCCTGTCAAGAAAATAATCGTCCAGGGAAATGGGGTACGGCCGGATACCGTTGACAAGCAATTGTGTACGCAGCCGCTGGGCAAAAGTTGTCTTGCCGGAGGAAGAAGGACCGGCAATCAGGATAATGCGGATTTCATCGCGGCGAGCGGTGATAATGTCGGCAATTTGGGCAATTTTTTTCTCATGCAGCGCTTCGTTAACACGGATAATATCGGGGCCCTGTTTCTCTTCGATCAGGTCATTTAATCTGCCCACCGTATCTATACCAAGAATTTCAGCCCATTTTTCCGATTCCCGGAAAATCTCAAACAGTTTGGGCTGTTCTACATAGGGGGGAATGGTAAAAGGATCTTTTTCCGTGGGGAAGCGGAGCACCAGGCCGGGCGCTTGGTAATGCAGGGCAAAACGTTGCAAGATGCCGGTGCGCGTCACCAGGTAGCCGTGCAGGGAATCGGTGAGAGTGCCCAGGGTGTAAACAGTAACTTCTTTTTCCTGCCGTCGCTTGTAAAGGGCGACTTTATCAGTAAAACCCTCACGGGCAAAAATTGCCAGCGCCTCTGCCAGGGGAATTTTCTTCTTTCTAATGGGCAGGTCCTGTTTGACAACTTCCCGCATTTTTGCTTCCAGGGCGCTTACATCGGCTGCCGTCAGGGGAGGGTCTTTATAAATTTCACAGTAGAGCCCCTTCCCCAGAGAATGTTCCACGGCCACCTGTGCGGCGGGAAAAAGCTGCTGCGCGGCGTAAATAAGAAGGAAAGTCAGGCTGCGCTGATAAATACGGGCTCCTTCCTTGGTTCCCAGGTCGAGAAAACTGATGACGGAGGGTTCTGTTACGACAGGGGTAAGGTCTTTTAAATTATCATTAACAATGGCTGCCACTATGGGGGTGGGATAATATTTTTCCACCTCCCTGCTTATTTCCAGCAGGCTGCGGCCGGTATTGGTGCGTACGATTCTTCCGTCGGGCAGAACAATATCAACTTTTGCCTCTGTCATAACCGGTACAAAACCCCGCTTTCTCTGGTTATAATATCTGTTTGGCAAACAAGCTTGCCATCCATTATAGTATATGAAAATCTGTTCTGCAACACCGCCCCGGCGTACAGGCTTAGGAGATAACAAGTTCCACAATATCTTTGTCCTGCAGCATGTAGTCCTTGGAAACCGCCTGCCCTTCAAAGCGGGCCGAGCCCCAGACAAGGGCGCTTTTCAATTTCCGCGGGAAATCACGGTGGATCTGGTAAGCCAAATCCAGCACCGTTGAGCCTTTTTTCAGGATAAAGGGACGCTCGAGATCCGCCTTCCTGCCGGGTGCTTTGCCGTAAACACGGATCACATTGAGGGCAAGGAAAATTTTTCCCCGCAGAAGGGCCAGGTTGTCATTGACGGATACGGGTAGGATCTCCAAGTCGGGACGTAATTCGCGCAGTATTTCTAGATTGTCCGCCGCCTGGGGCAAATCCGCTTTCATCCCCAGCACCAGGTAAGGCACGGCCACCGGGTTTTCCTCTTCCGTATCTATAATGCCTCTTTCTTCCAGGAGGTTAATGGTTGTTTCCAGTTGCTCCAGGCAGTCAGCGGCACTCAAATCAATGCAAAGCAACAGCAGGTCCGCATTGCGCAGTGTACCGGCGAGACCGGGCGGCAGGTCGTCGGCAGTTAAGGGGGGGGTATCCACAAGCTGAATGAGAATGTCTTCATAAGGCATCATTCCGCTTGCCGGGATGGTGGTGGTAAAAGGAAAGTCCGCCACTTTTACCTTGGCCCGGGTCAGGGTTGCAACCAGGGCGGATTTGCCAGTGTTGGGGAATCCCGTCAACACAACCTGCCCGGCGCCTTGTTTTTCAACATGAAACGGGTTGTAGCCGCCTTTTTGCTTTTTTCTTTGCTGGGCTTCCTCCCGCAGCTGGGAAAGGCGTCTTTTGATGTCTGCCTGCAGTTTTTCCGTTCCCTTGTGCTTGGGAATGGTGGCCAGCATTTCCTGCAACGCTTCCAGTTTTTCTTCCGGCGTCCCGGCTTTTTTATACCGGGCTTCGGCCGCATGATACTGTGGAGTAAGGTTGGCCGGCATCAGCATCACATCCTTTCCTGCAGTTTTTTCTTCTTGGAGGCCTTATTATCCTGCCTGCCGAGGTGCAAGCCGGGAAGCGGGGCGCGTTGACAGTAAAAGCAATTTTATGATAAATTCAAGTGAAGATAGCAGAGGAGGAGAAAGTATGGGACAAAACTTAACCCGTAAGATTATTGCCCAGCACCTGGTTGCGGGAGAAATGAAAACCGGAACGGAAATTGCGATCCGGATTGACCAGACACTGACACAAGATGCGACAGGCACCATGGCTTACCTGCAATTTGAAGCCATGGGTGTGCCCCGTGTAAAAACGGAACTGTCCGTATCCTATGTTGATCATAATACGTTGCAGACAGGCTTTGAAAATGCGGATGACCATCGTTTTTTGCAGACTGTAGCCGCCAAATACGGTATATATTTTTCCCGGCCCGGCAATGGCATTTGCCACCAGGTACACCTGGAGCGTTTCGGTGTACCGGGGAAAACGCTGCTCGGTTCCGACAGCCATACGCCCACCGGAGGCGGTATTGGCATGCTGGCCATCGGTGCCGGCGGCCTGGATGTGGCTGTGGCCATGGCAGGCGGGCCCTTCTATCTGACGATGCCGAAAGTTGTCAAAGTGGAACTTCTGGGTCGGCTTAAGCCGTATGTTTCCGCCAAAGATGTGATCCTGGAAGTGCTGCGCCGCCTGACGGTAAAAGGCGGTGTGGGCAAAATACTCGAATATACCGGTCCGGGCGTCAAAACTCTCTCCGTGCCGGAACGCGCCACCATCACCAACATGGGGGCGGAATTGGGCGCCACCACTTCCATTTTCCCCAGCGATGAAGTGACACGCGCTTTCCTGGCCGCCCAGCAGCGGGAAGAACAGTGGGTGGAACTTCTGCCCGACGAGGATGCCGAGTACGACGAAACGCTTGTTATCGACCTGTCTGACCTGGAGCCTTTGGTAGCCTGCCCGTACAGCCCGGATGCAGTCAAGCCGGTACGGGAAGTGGCCGGTCTGAAAGTCAACCAGGTTATCATCGGCAGCTGCACCAATTCTTCTTATACCGACTTGATGCAGGTTGCCAATATCCTGCGCGGCAAAAAAGTGCATCCCGATGTCAGTCTGGCCATTGCGCCCGGCTCGCGGCAAGTCTTTGAGATGCTGGCACGCAACGGGGCGCTGGCCGATCTGATTGCAGCCGGGGCAAGGATTCTGGAAACAACCTGCGGGCCTTGCATCGGCATGGGACAGGCTCCCGCCACCAACGCCGTTTCTGTCCGTACTTTCAACCGCAATTTTTACGGCCGCTCCGGCACTGCCAGTGCCAAGGTATACCTGACGGGTCCGGAAACGGCGGCGGCCACGGCCATTGCGGGCGTCCTCACCGATGCCTCCAGCCTGGGGCTGACAGCACGCGTAGAAATGCCGCAGCAGTTCCTGGTGGACGACAGCATGATTATTCCTCCCGCCGCGGATCCGGAAAAGGTGGAAGTAGTGCGCGGGCCAAACATTAAACCGTTGCCGGTCAATACAGAACTGCCGGATACCCTGCAGGCAAGTGTTCTTTTAAAGGTGGAAGACAACATCACCACAGACCATATTATGCCTGCGGGGGCCAAAATTCTGCCTCTGCGCTCCAACATTCCGGCCATCAGCGCCTATGTTTTCTCCCAGATAGACCCTACCTTTGCCGACCGCGCCAAATCCGCCGGCAGCGGCGTGGTAGTGGGCGGCCACAATTACGGCCAGGGCTCCAGCCGGGAACATGCCGCCCTTGCTCCCATGAATCTCGGGGTAAAAGCGGTTATTGCCAAATCTTTCGCCCGCATCCACCATGCCAACCTGGTCAACTTTGGCATCCTGCCGCTCACTTTTGTCAACGAAGCCGACTACGACAAAATCAATCGGGACGACAAGCTGGAAATCAGGAATTTACGTGCACAGCTGGCGGGAAAAACGGTGACGGTGCATAACCTGACTACCGGTGAAACTATTTCTGTTTATCACAACTTGTGCCCGCGCCAGGTCGGCATTGTGACGGACGGCGGACTCCTGAACCATACCAAAAAACAGAACGCATAGCTGCTGCAAGCCGGGTTTGAGCATATTAGAGCAAAAGCCATTCCTCCCTTTGTGGACAGGGGAATGGCTTTCTTTGCTGTGAACAGGTTGCCCGGCAGCGTCCGCAGCGGGCGCTGCCCCACCCGGTCAGTGCAGCAACTTGGATTGAAAAGAAGGAAGGGAAAGGATAATATTTTACTAGGACAGAAATAGTGGGAGAAAGCCCGTTGGAGTTATCAAGAATAGTATGCCGAAAGACAATTGGCAGCGGAATTACCGGCGGTGACGCAAATCATAATAAGAAGGTGAAATAATGAAGCATCCGGTGCTTAAACTGTTTCATCCGCTGGTGCAAAAATGGTTTGTCGAGAAACTGGGTGAACCGACAGACATTCAAATAAAAGCTTGGCCGCACATAGCGCACGGCAAGAATGTGCTGCTTGTGGCGCCGACAGGCAGCGGGAAAACGCTGACAGCTTTTTTATGGGCGCTGCAGAAGTTGATTACCAAGGAGTGGGAGACCGGGCGGGTCCGCGTTTTATATGTCTCGCCTTTAAAAGCGTTGAATAATGATGTCCGGCGTAACCTGCTGCAGCCCTTGCAGGAGCTGCAGCCTTATTTCACGGCAACCGGCCAAGAGTTTCCCGCTCTTTCGGTCCTTACCCGCAGCGGCGATACGCCGCAGCATGACCGCCGCAAAATGTTGCGCAGGCCGCCGGAAATCCTTATTACCACTCCGGAAAGCCTTAATTTAATCCTTTCGTCAAAAAATAGCCGTACCATGCTGGCAGGGGTGAAAACGGTCATTCTGGATGAAATTCATGCCGTCCTTGGCAACAAAAGGGGTACACATCTGATTACTGCCGTAGATAGATTAGTGCCGCTGGCCGGCGAGTTTCAACGCATAGCCCTGTCC
>JAAYLG010000172.1 GCA_012522075.1 Bacillota bacterium | reverse complement strand
TGGGATTGACTCATGTGCATGGCCTCCTTTATGTTGTGGTTTAGTCACCTTTAACATATCAGAGGTTGTGCCATGAGTCTCTATTTTTTTTGTTATATGCGGCAATTAATTTTACAACTTACCCAGCCAGTAAATGTCTCAGGGCAAGGTCATTATTGGTTGCATGTTCTGCCGTCAGAAGGATATCGTCCAGTTTTTCCACAATAGTGACGTTTTTGCCTAAATAGTATAAATGTAAGGCTGCCTCGCAGCCAACTAAACCGCCGCCTAAAACAACTATCTTATTTCCCGGGCAGTTGCCCTGTACAAGTATTTGCGTGGCTTCCAAAACATGTATTTTTTCCATGCCGGGAATTTGCGGGATTATAGGTTTAGCACCGCCGGCGATTATCACTGCATCAGGTTTTTTCTTTAAGATTTCCTCAGCTGCTGCTGTTTTGTTAAAGCGTACCGTAACATTACTTTTAAACAACTGTATTCTTAAATAATCAACATATTTTGCCATGGCTTCTTTAAATTTTGGTGCACCGGCAGCTACCAGGGCACCTCCCAGTCTATTTGATTTTTCCCACAGTTCCACTTCAAAACCGCGCTCGGCAGCCGTGATGGCGGCCGTAATTCCTCCAGGGCCAGCCCCCACAACCAATACAGACAGATTATCTTTGGCGGGTGTTAATTCGTAATCCCGTTCCATACCCATGCGCGGGTTAACGGCACAAGCAAATCTCCGGTTCATACCAGCATTCATATGTGCCCAGGTCCAAATGGAAAGCTGTAAACCCGGCACCATCCAATGCTTTCAGCATTTCAATGCCTTCATCAAGCGTCCTGCCGCCTTCAATCTGATGATCCGGGGTTAATTTAATTAAGAGGGGGAAGTCTTTGCCGCAGTTATCCCAGACAGCGACGCGCAGTTCGTAAACGATACGCAGCCTGTTTTACAAACTGCCACCGTATTCGTCCGTACGCTTATTCCAAAGAGGCGTGAGAAATTGGTCAATTAAATAGCCACCGTAGGCATGAATTTCAATGGCGTCTGCACCGGCATTTTGGGCCAGTCTGGCTGCATTGCCGAATTTTTGCACTAAAAACTTAATTTCTTCTTTTGTATACGGTGTGCAAATCAAATTAGGGAAGAAAAAGGAGGGAATCTCACTGGCTGATTTGGGCGCCGTATAAGGATCAATAAAAGAAACACGCCCCAAGCCCAGGGAAAGCTGAACACAAACTTTTGCTCCATAATGGTGTACTTTTTCACAAAGCATGGCAAGGCGTGTCGCCTGTGAATAGTTTTCTAAAACGTTTGGCATAGGCGCCGGCTCAAACTCTGTTGTCACCATGGTGGCTGTGGGGTAGATAAGACCAAAACCGCCCCGTGCCCGTTCTACATAATACTCGATTTGGCGTTCGGAGTACCCGCCATCAGGATCTGTATAGGCAAAGCCCATGGGTGCCGTGACAACACGGTTTTTTAACTCTAAATTTCCTATTTTTACTTCTTCAAATAAAGTTGGCATCTTTGCACTCCTTAGTTTGTGAGAGAGAGTCGGCTTTGCTTTTATTTTAAAAATTAAAAAAAATCTGCAGGAATTTAGCGCTGTGTTTTCGAAATTTAGAAGTAATAGAATGTGCTGAAAGGTACTTATGATAGCCGGCTTGTTTTTATTGTAGTTACTTACAAGAAAGGAGTCAAAAACGTGTTGTATGATGAAAGGTCGAAAAACGTGTTGTATGATGAAAGGCCGAAAATTTGGGGAAATCTTTTTTCCATTATTATTATAGTTGCACTATTAGCATTGATAGGTATTAATCCGAGTGATGAGATATATCGACTTGATTTTTCTGAAATAGACAAAATTAAAATTGAAAAGTTGGATTTAAAGAATATAAAAGTTATTGAAGAAAAAATTATTGATAAAGATCATTGTGCATTTATCTACACGGACGATACAAATGGTGGATACAAAGGTGCAATCCAGGTAAATGGTGAATCTTATTATATAGGTCAAGTGTCAATGGAGAACACGCCGGATCATTTAATGGGAATTGAAGAAACTCAGGTCTTTGAGAAAAAAGCAGTTAAGTTTTATGGAATTTTAGGTGCCAATTACGTGCACTCAGTATATTGGCTTGTTGCGGAAAAAACGGAAGATGCGATTTTTCAAATAGAGGGGAACACACTGGAAACTGATTTGGACGATGATGGTAAGATAGAAATTATAGCAACGACGGGCACAATTCCTGAAACAAGAGTATACGTGCTAAAAGACGGAAAAATAGTTGTTGCCAATATTAACGAATCAATGGGCGCAAAATCGGTATCTTATGATGAAAGCTACAAATTATTTGAAGTATACTTTGACACAAACCAGCTGGAATTATATGTATACCAAAACGAGTCTTTGATTGTAAGAAAGTAGAACGAGAGAACTTTTTGCAGGAAAATGCTTCCTCATTGGAGAAATGAAACCCGGAAAGGAACCGTTGAATTGCACCCCACGGAGTCACATTGTTGTGAGTCCGTGGGCTTTTCATTCTCAAAAGAAATGTGTACAAAGTTGCGGGCACATGTTTTGACCAGAGGGAAAGGAGAATAGGGGTATGCGGGAATTGTTTTTTAAAGGTACACCGCAGCTGGAGACGGAAAGATTGATTTTGAGAAAACTGAAACTGCAGGACGCAGATGATATTTTTGAGTACGCCGCAGATAAAGAAGTGACAAGATATCTGACCTGGGAGACACATAAATCTGTAGAAGATGCCAGGAAATTTATTAACTTCATACTTGACAAATATAAAAAAGATGAAGCGGGAGAATGGGGCATTGTTTTGAAAGAAACCGGGAAATTGATAGGGTCAATTGGTATGCCATGGCATGATAAAAAGAATAAACGTGCGGAAATTGGCTTTGTTCTTTCCAGGAAATATTGGGGTCAAGGTATTATGCCGGAAGCGGTGAACAGGGTGTTGCAGTTTGCTTTTGCAGAAATGGGACTAAACAGGATTGAATGCTGCCATGCTTTACACAATGAGAAATCTGGCAGAGTGATGCAGAAAGTTGGGATGAGTTTTGAAGGTATTGCCCGGGAAAAAATATTGGCCAAGAATAAATTCTGGGATGTTAAGCAGTATGCAATCCTGCGATCGGATTGGGAGAGACTGAGGAAAACACCATCTTTCACGTGCTATAATTAAAACAATAAACAAGTTCTATAACTAAGTATTAACGGTGAGAGCCCCGTGAACAAAATAGAAAAGAAAATCGTCAAAACTTTCGGGAATATTGTTTCCAGGCAGGTCTGTACAAATCCCGCCCGCGTTCGTCGGCTGCTGGCTGCGGCTTACGGGCTTGTCGGCTGGCGAAACAGCCTTTTGCGAAAAAGCGGGCTGGAAGAAGCATATACAAAAATGGGTGCCGCCTTGTCCCGGTTAATTTGCAAATCTTTTTTGCATCCCGAGAATTCAATTATGGTAAATATCTTCTTTCCGTGCGAGATCCTGCACTCCTTGGACATTATTCCTGTATTCCCGGAGGTATTGTCCGCTTACCTTGTTAATTCCGGCTGTGAGCAGGTATTTGCAGAAGCGGCGGAAAATGCCGATGTACCCGAAAGTTTTTGTTCCTACCACAAAATTATGATCGGCTTCGCGGAAACCGGTGTGTTGCCGAAGCCGCTCTCAATCGTCAATACCACACTGGCATGTGATGCAAATCGCCTTTCTTTCCGGCGCCTGGCCGAATATTACCGAATTCCGCATCTGGTGGTGGACGTGCCGGACAAAATCGACAGGGAGGCGGAACATTATGTGGCGGCGCAGCTGCGTGCCGTGACCGCCACCCTTGAAGACAGTTGCCAAAGGAAAATGAATTGGAACAGGCTGTGCGAGGCGGTAAGTATCGCCGACCGCTCTCTGAAGAGCTTCCGGGATTACCTGGAGATCCGCGGCAATTGCTCGCTGCCCGTGACCATGAGCGGGGAACTGTACTCGCTTATTGCCACCCATGTTCTTCTGGGCACGCCGGAAGGTGAAGATTATTTTAAAACCCTCAAACAGGTTGCGCAGACTGCGCCGCCAAGCGCGGGAAAAAAGAGGATACTCTGGCTGCACATACTGCCCAACTGGCAGGATTCTATGCGGGCAGTTTTTGAGCAAAACGGGCGCTGCGAAATCGTGGGCTGCGACATAACCTATGACGTCCTGATTGAGATGGATCCCCGGCGGCCATATGAGAGCATGGCCCGGCGCCTCCTGCACAATATCAACAACGGCGGAGCGGAGCGACGCATTGCAGCGGCAGTTTTTTATGCCAAAAAATTAAGGGCCGACGGCGTCCTCATTTTTTGCCACTGGGGCTGCAAACAGACAATGGGGCTGTCGCAGCTGGCCAAAAACACCCTGGAAGCGGAAGGCTTTCCCACTCTTGTCCTGGATGGCGACGGCTGCGATTCCCGCAATGTCTCGGACGGACAGATGGTAACGCGGGTCAATGCTTTTCTTGAACAGCTGGAGGGTGAAAAATGATCGGGTATACCTGCAAGTATACACCCCTGGAATTGTTAATTGCCCTGGGCGCAGAGACAAAACTCTTAAACAGCGAAGTTTTGGATTTTGCAGAGGCCGATTGTCTGACACACACCAACCTCTGCTGCCACGCCAAGGCATTTTTACAGCAGAGCCCGGAGGTGGAAGAGCTTGTGCTGGTCAACTGCTGCGATGCCCAGCGCCGGGTATATGATGTGCTTAAAGTACAGGGAAACCATAAGCTGCTGCATTTAATCACCCTTCCCCACGATGACGAGCCCTGCGCTCGCCGGCTGTTTCAGGAAGAACTTTTGAAACTCTGCGAATTATACGGCAGCCGGCACAAATCCAGCTTTGACAGGCAGTTGTTTATTGCCGCCTGCAGGAAAGCGGCACCACCCGTGATGAACAAGCCGTTCCTTGCCGTCCTGGGAGCCCGGGTCAGCAGTCAAATGCTTGCGTTCCTGCAGGAAAAAATTCAATTTCCCCTGCTTGATTTAACCTGCAGCGGCAACAGGTGGCTGGAGTGCCTGCCGGACGATCTTGCAACGATGGATTTTGCAGCACTCATGGAATGGTATGCCGGCGCCCTTCTCCGCTTTGTACCATGTATGCGCATGACAAACATGGCAGGACGCCGGGTTCTGTGGGAAAACGAAAACCTGCGGGGCGTTATTTATCACACCGTCAAATTTTGTGATTATTACGGTTTTGATTACGCCCGCCTGAAAAAGGAAACCAATTTGCCTATTTTAAAGCTGGAATCGGATTATACTCCCCAGGCACTTGGCCAGTTCTCCACCCGCCTGGAAGCATTCATGGAAAGCCTAAGACCGCAGCGCACTGCTTTCCCCACTAAAAAGGCAAATGTCAAGAAATTGTACGCCGGTATTGACAGCGGCTCTACAACGACAAATATGGTTATTTTGAATGATAAACGGGAAATTGTGGCTTCCGCCACGGTCCGCACCGGAGCAAGCGTGGAAAAAAGCGCCCGGGCAGCCTTGGAGGAAGTTTGCAGCAAACTTAAAACAGATTTGGACGCCTTTGCCGCCATTGTTGCCACAGGCTACGGCAGAAACAGCGTTTCCTTCTTTGCCGACGCCGCCGTAACTGAAATTACCTGCCACGCCAGGGGAGCCCATTTCCTTAACCTCAATGTACGTACCATTGTGGACATCGGGGGACAGGACAGCAAGGTAATCTGTCTTGGCAAAAGCGGCGCGGTGACTAATTTCATCATGAACGACAAGTGCGCCGCCGGTACGGGACGTTTCCTGGAAATGATGGCCCGCACCCTGGAAATGGATATTGAGGAGTTAAGCACCGCCGGGCTGGCATGGCGGCACGATTTAACCATTTCAAGCATGTGCACCGTGTTCGCCGAGTCTGAAGTCATTTCCCTTATTGCCGGCAACCACAGCACGCCCGATATTGTCCACGGTCT
>JAAYLG010000171.1 GCA_012522075.1 Bacillota bacterium | reverse complement strand
TCAAGGCAAAGTGGTTCCTGGGTTTAATTGGTTAAGAGGGCTTCAAAACGGGAGTAATACTCTCTAGTTGTTAATCCAAAAGGATGATTAGAGTAAAATGTCCTACAAAAAGTTGACACTACCAACGGGAACGGAAAAATTGCACAAGTGACCGGAAAATGTTATAATAATTGCTACATAACTGAGAATAAAGAATGCTGAATTCCTGTTTTACACCGACAGGATACGGGGGAACCAACTTTTTGGGGTGAATCCGGGCACCTGCCCGGTAGGGCTAACCTTGTGGCCCGAATCCGTCAGCTAACCTCGGAAGCTTGACAGGGTGGAAGGCTGTGCCTTGGGAGCGGTTGCACTGTCCGGTGTGATCGTTTTTATTTTTGCACTTATCACTTATCTCAGGGAGGGAGATCAATGAACGTGAAGTACAATCAGAAAAGCAAGATGATGGAAATTGAATACCAGTTCCGCGATGTAACCGAACCAAATCTTTTCCGCAACATTTTCCCGTACAATGAAGTTCCGCGTATTGTTTTCAACCACAGAGTTGTCCCGATGAACATACCGGAAAAACTGTATATTACCGATACTACTTTCCGGGACGGTCAGCAGTCCCGCTCGCCTTATACGGTGGAGGAAATAACACGGCTTTATGATCTTTTGCATAAATTGGACAACGGCAGCGGCATTATCCGACAGAGCGAGTTTTTTGTTTATTCCAAGGTGGACAGGGAGGCGGTAACCGCCTGCCTGGAAAAGGGCTATGATTATCCACAGGTAACCACCTGGATCAGGGCAAACAAGAATGATTTTCAGCTGGTAAAGGATTTCGGCATTAAGGAAACGGGAATCCTTGTTTCCTGCTCCGATTATCACATCTTCAAAAAGCTGAAGATGAAGCGTTCCCAGGCTATGGAACAGTACTTAAGCATTGTTACTGCGGCTCTGGAAGCGGGAATAGTGCCCAGGTGCCACCTGGAAGATATTACAAGGGCGGATTTTTACGGTTTTGTCCTGCCTTTTGTCAACAAGCTGATGGAACTGGCAAAAGAGGCGGGCATGCCCGTTAAAATCAGGGCCTGTGACACGCTGGGCCTGGGAGTCAGCATGCCGGGAGTAGCACTGCCCAGGAGCGTGCCGCAGATTATCTACGGGCTGGTAAATTACGGGGAAGTCCCTTCGGAGTGGCTGGAATGGCACGGCCATAACGATTTTTACCGGGCAGTCACCAATTCCACCGCGGCATGGCTGTACGGTGCCGCCAATGTTAACACATCCCTGCTGGGGATTGGCGAACGGACGGGCAATACGCCGCTGGAAGCCATGGTGATGGAATATGTCCAGCTGCGGGGTACAAGCGACGGCATGGATCTGAAGGTCATTACCGAAATCGCCGAGTATTTTGAAAATGAACTGAACTATGAAATCCCGCCGCGCACACCCTTTGTCGGCCGTGCCTTTAATGCGACGCGCGCCGGCATACATGCGGACGGGCTGCTGAAGGACGAGGAAATTTACAATATTTTCGATACGACCAAAATTCTTGGCCGGCCGCCAGTGGTTGTGGTTGATGCCCATTCCGGCCTGGCAGGTATTGCAGCCTGGCTGAACAATTATTTCCACCTGAAAGGCGAACAGATGGTTGACAAAAAAGACCCGCGGGTAGCAAAGATCAAGGAATGGATCGACCGGGAATATGAAAACGGCCGGGTTACGGCAATTGGCGATGTGGAAATGGAGTGGCAGGCTAAACAACACTTTCCCGAACTGCTCTCCCTGCGACAAAGCCGTGTGGAGTAGCAGCCAACCGTCATGCCTAAAGAGCGGGCATGGCGGTTATTTTTTTGCCGTCCGACAAATAACTTTTACAGACAGACTTTTTGCCTTGGCAACTTACAGGGGCGGTTTGATGGAATCTACTCTTTTGGAAGTGAAAAATGTTTATTATCATTACACAATGGGGAAAACAACTGTCCGGGCGGTGGACGGTGTTTCTCTCACGCTCCGGCAGGGAGATGCCTTGGGCATTGTGGGCGAATCCGGCTCGGGGAAAAGCACCTTGGGGAAGATGATTGCCGGGCTGCTTTTGCCGCAGCGCGGGAAAATCATTTTTGCCGGCAGGCAGGTGACGGGAGTACAAAGGGAAATACAGTATGTTTTTCAAAACAGTACGGCGGCCCTCAACCCGCGCCTGCGGGTGGAGACTTTGGTGGAAGAAGGGCTTGCGGTAGAGAATAAATTGTCACGCAGCGAAAGGAAAAAGAAAGTTTCAGCGACGCTGGCTGCTGTGGGTTTGCCCCCGGAAGTGCTTGACCTTTATCCCGGGCAGTTAAGCGGCGGGCAGCGGCAGCGTGTTGCACTGGCCAGAGCGCTGGCAGTGGAGCCAAAACTTTTACTGCTTGATGAACCGGTTTCCTCACTGGACGTGACGGCGGGAGCCAGGCTTTTGGCGCTGCTTGCACAAATGCGGAAAACCCATCGTGTTACTTTTCTGCTCATTTCTCACGACCTGGCAATAGTGCGGCAGGTCTGCACGCACGTAGCCGTTATGTATGCCGGAAAAATTATGGAAACAGGGCCGGTGACTGAAGTCTTTTCCCGCCCGGGACATTATTACACGCGGCTTTTGCTTGCCGCCCACCCCGCCCCGGACCCGGCAAAGCGTCTGCAGGTGGAAATTGTGGGTGAAGCGTGCGACCCGTCGCATCCGCCTACAGGCTGCCGCTTCCACCCGCGCTGCAGGCGGGCGGAAGCAATTTGCCGCCGCCGGCCGCCTGCAGGACAGAAATTGGGGGGCGGGCAGAGGGCCGCATGCCATTTTGCCGCCAAATAAAGCCTTCCCGGCGTTTTCCCGTATGGCGGCATTTACAGCGGCGGCAGGGATTGTTATAATTATAGGCGTATTATCCGGACACGTTCTGCTAAAGGAGGATCTTATGTATAGAATCACTCTCTTGCCCGGGGACGGCATTGGCCCCGATATCACAAAAGCAACTAAAACAGTCCTGGCAGCAACCGGTGTGCCCATTGAGTGGGAAGAGCATTTGGCCGGTGAAGTTGCTATTCCTAAATATGGGACACCCCTGCCCGAGCCGGTTTTGGAGTCCTTCCGCAGGAATAAAATTGCTCTGAAAGGACCTCTGACCACGCCTGTAGGCGGCGGTTTCCGCAGCATTAATGTGGCCTTGCGCAAGGCATTCGACCTGTATGCCAATGTTCGTCCCGCCCGGACATATAAGGGTATTGTCTCCCGGTATGACAATATTGACCTGGTGATGATCAGGGAGAATACGGAAGACCTGTATGCCGGGATTGAGCATATGGTTGGCGAGGATGCGGCGGAAAGCATTAAAATTATTACCAGGAAAGGTTCGGAACGTATTTGCCGTTTTGCTTTTGAATATGCTGTAAAAAATAACCGCCGCAAAGTTACGGCGGTGCATAAGGCAAATATTATGAAATGCACTGACGGGCTTTTTCTGGCCGTTGCCCGGGAAGTGGCCCGGGATTACCCGCAAATTGAGTTCGAAGACAAAATCGTGGAC
>JAAYLG010000170.1 GCA_012522075.1 Bacillota bacterium | reverse complement strand
TTCCATAAGACTTCACCTCTGAGTAGCTATTTTTTAGTTACTCGTCCGGGCAAGGACGGTGAAGTCTTTCTTCTATTTTTTGAAGGTCGATTCCTCCAAAAGCCCCTACAGTAACTTTACACTAACGACTTTGTTGTTATTTGCCAATGTTTCCGCTTTTTATGGCGGGCAGGTAAGGCCGGAGCGCCGCGGGAATTTTTACCGTGCCGTCCTCCTGTTGATAATTTTCCAGGATAGCCGCAACCGTCCGGCCAACAGCCAGCCCCGAACCGTTCAGCGTATGCACGAATTCCGCTTTGCCTCCTCCAGCCCGGCGGAAGCGGATTTTGGCCCGCCGTGCCTGGAAGTCCAAAAAGTTGCTGCAGGAGGAGACTTCACGGTAGGTACCATATGCCGGCAGCCACACTTCCAGGTCATATTTTTTTGCCGCGGCAAACCCTAAGTCGCCTGTACACATCAAGACTCTCCGGTACGGCAACTCAAGCCTGTTCAACACCTCTTCCGCATGGGCCGTCAGTTTTTCCAGCTCGTCCATGGAATCTTCGGGCCTGACGAATTTAACCAGTTCTACTTTGTTAAACTGGTGCTGGCGGATGAGGCCGCGTGTATCCCTGCCGTGGGCACCGGCCTCCGCCCGGAAGCAGGCACTGTAGGCCACATGGCTGATTGGCAAGTCTTCTTCCCGTAGGATTTCATCACGATAAAGATTGGTTACGGGGACTTCCGCCGTGGGAATCAAAAAATATTCACTGTCTGCCACACGGAAAGCGTCCTCTTCAAATTTGGGCAGCTGGCCCGTACCGATCATACTGTTGCGGTGCACCAGGAACGGCGGGAAGATCTCCGTATAGCCGTGTTCTGTAGTGTGCAGGTCAAGCATAAAATTAATTAACGCCCTCTCCAGCTGGGCTCCCTGTCCTTTGTAAAAGACAAAACGTGTCCCTGTTACCTTGCTGGCGCGTTCAAAATCCAAGATATCCAGATTGGCGGCAATTTCCCAGTGCGGCTTGGGCACAAAAGGCAAGGACGCGGGTTCGCCATGATAACGCACCGGAACATTTTCTTCCTCCGTCCTGCCTATTGGGACGGAAGGATCAGGAATATTGGGCAAAGTCAGTAACAGTTCCTGCAGGGACTGCTCCACGTCCCTTACCTGCTGGTCAAGTTCCTTAATTTTTTGCGAAACGAGGCGCATTTCTTCTATCAATGCGTCGGCATCCTTTTTTTCCCGTTTCAGGCGGGCAATTTCCGCCGAAACAGTATTGCGTTTGTTTTTTAACTGTTCCACCTCGCGCAGCAGTTCACGCCGCGTGGCATCCATTTCCGCAAACCTGTCCAGTTCAGCTTGCTCATTTTTGTCCTCAATGGCTTTACGTACAACATCAAGATTCTCGCGGACAAATTTAATATCCAGCATCGCTTAACCCTCCTGAAAAAATTAAAACCCGCCCCGGCAGGGACGAGTTTCTCGCGGTACCACCCTGGTTGGCTAAACAAACGTTTAACCCCCTCTTGCCGTTTAACGCACAGTACGGGACAGATTACTTTTTTTCACCTGTCCGCCTCCGGGCCGGAATTCACCTGCCGCCTTGCCGGTTCACAGCTGCCACCGGCTCTCTGCAAAGAACAGGTCAGGCTACTTTTGCCCTTCTTTGGCTTTATCTCTATTTTGTCACCAGTATACCCTTCTCCGGGGGAAAAAGCAAGTGGGGAGTGCAAAATGGTAGTGTCAACTTTTTGTAGGACATTTTACTCTAATCATCCTTTTGGATTAACAACTAGAGAGTATTACTCCCGTTTTGAAGCCCTCTTAACCAATTAAACCCAGGAACCACTTTGCCTTGA
>JAAYLG010000029.1 GCA_012522075.1 Bacillota bacterium | reverse complement strand
GCCGAATTTTTTCTTGAATTCATGCAGTCCCAGGAGGGGGTTGTCCTGCCGCAGGTCACCCACGGTGCCGAACTGGTCATAATACTTGATACCGTGTTCATGGGCATATTTGATATGTTCCCGGTAGACAAGGTAATTGGCAAAGCTTTCCGTCAGGTCGTCATGGTTGCCGGCGTACAATACCCAGCCCTTATCTCCGTAAAAAACAATCATCTGGGCGGTGACAGTGACGCCTTCCGGATACTTGTCCCTGTAAGCTGTAAAAAGTTGTTTGTTTTCTTGCAATTTTGCGATCTGTTTATTCACCTGCTCCAACTGTTTCAGCAGATGCCGGCTGCTGCCGGCGGCGGCTTTTTGCTGAAGTTTAGCCAGGTCCCCATGGCAGCGTGCCAGCTCCGACTCGATTTTTTTTACAATTTTAGCCGGATATACACGGCCCAGAAAAAGTTTAACATGGCCGCCTTTGTTGAAAATATCATAAAAGTGAGTATAAAATGCGTATTCATGCTGGAAGATGTTTTTTCGCCGCTCCGTGGCGGCCATCAACTGATAAAAAGTTTTCACGTCTTCTGCCGTGCCAATTTTCACTTCCACGCCATATTGCATGGCCTTTCTGATCCGCTGCCTGGTGGAGGCGGAAAATCTTTTTTCAATTTCCGGCCAGCTGTCGTCGGTTTTAATGCGGAAAGTGTAACGAGGCTGGCTTGCTTCAAAGTTTTTGTTGTAGCCAAAATGCCTGTAGCCAAGGGACTTGAGTTTTTGCACCAGCCGGTAATTGTTTTCGCAATCTTTCACGGGTCTGGCATCTTTGTCAATCTGGTGCAGCTTAATGTCCGGGTCGATCTTGAAATAAAGGCCCTTTCTGTTTTTTACATATTTACTGACATGCCTAGTAAAAAACTCCAGTATACGGTCATTGCTGTAATCAAGTACGAAGCCCCGGGGCGCGTAAAAATGGCAATAGCCAAAGGGCAGTTTTTTTTCCAGCAGCATGGCGGCGGCGACAAGCTTCCCATTTTCCCTGACACCAAGATAGTGTGGTGTCAGACGCCTGTACTTGCTAACTTCTCCCCAGTAGGGGGATTGCAGAAAATGTGATTTTGTCGGGTGGTTTTCGACAAAATTATTAAATTCGTCCGGTGAAATGGCAGTCACAAATTCCATCTGCTCACACATCCTTTATCCCTGTGACGCTTTATTACTATCAGTATTACTTCTCGCTTGTTTTGCTATCCCCTGTCTGCGTGTGAAAGTTTGCAGCAGAAAAAGAACCGGGCTGTAAGTAATACAACCCGGTTTGGTAACATTGCGGTATATTTTTACTCTGCTTTCAGGTCAGCCGGGGAATCCTGCGCCAGTGATAGAGATAAACAGGAACAGCTATGAGGAGCTGAACTGCTCCCCGCAGCAAGCGGGAGAGCGCTGTGGCAAGATTTTGCTTTCGCGCCTGGACCTGCCTGAATTCTTGTTGTGCTTCCAGTTCCTGCTCAATAATTTCTGCAGGCAGGGTGGAGCGGGCATAAAGTTCACTTATTATTTCTTTGCGGGCGTAGTAATCCGGCTCGGGCACGGGCAAAAACAGGTCAATTCCTGCCTGCACCAGATTGATGATGCCAACAATAACAGTAACAAGCATGACAAAACAGACAAGATAAAAATACAGCTGGTCAAGAGTCCATTTCAATTTCATGCCCGTTCCTCCCTTGTGCTGAAAATAAGTCTTCCCTAATTTTTCGCCAGTGATAAAGGTAAAAGGGCAGGGGGATCAGCCAGGCGGCCAGGGAGCCCACCAGGGAGCGCAATTGATAAATGCGGTCATTTTTTCGCAATTGCTCTTCCTGTACGTTCCGGCTGTTTCTGATTGCTTCCAATTCCTCCAGGGGAGGGACTTCTCTGCCGGCTTGCAGGTATTCCTGCTCAATATCCATGAGGGTGAGATAAGTGGCATAATGATGAGCAGGTACAAAATAGCTGACTACATTCTGGGAAAAAAAGATGAGCCCAAAAACAATCATCATTAGTGTCACGAAACAGACGAGGTAAAGGTAAATATTTTTCAACTGCCAGTCACGGGACATGCGATACCTTCCTTTCCTCTTCAAATCAGGCTTGCAGTTATGTGCCTGTACATTGTAAAATTCAATGCCGCCCTTTATTCTCCTGCCGTGTCAGATTGTCTCCTTCCGGGCAGGAATTTATATTTTTCTGTCGAAACCTATCTCATAAGGAAAAATCTGCAATTTCACTTGCTATCCTTTGCGTCTGGACGGGAGGGGATGCGTATGTCGGTATTACTGGGGCGCAGATTGCGTGCACTGCGCAGGCTAAAAAGACTGACACAGCAGGATTTGGCCAACGAGGTTGGGATTTCCGTATCCATGCTGTCAACAATTGAAAGAGGTGTTAAATACCCCTGTGCTGATCTGATTAGAAAAATTGCCCGCGTGCTGGACGTGCCGCAGGAAGAATTATTTGTCTTGCCCGATATGCCAGATGTGCTTCAGGAGCGCCTGTAAGGCGCTTTTTCCTTGCAGGGGGCTGCTTCTTCTGGGTATACTGGGTATACTAATCTGCAGCGCGGCGACAGGAAGGGGGTTTTTATGCGCATAGGTTCACTTCAGTTGCAGAATCAAGTTATACTGGCCCCCATGGCCGGGGTGACGGACAGTCCTTTTCGCCTGCTGGCTCGGGAAATGGGCTGCGCCTTGGTTTATACGGAAATGATCAGCGCCAAGGGTGTGCTGTGTGCTCCGCAGCGGACACTGCGGCTGGCGGCTTTTACACAGGCGGAGCGCCCGCTGGCTCTGCAGCTCTTTGGCAGTGACCCTGCTGTCATGGCTGAAGCCGCCGTTATTTGCAGTCGCCTGCATCCTGACATTATTGATATTAATATGGGCTGCCCTGTAAAAAAAGTTGCCGGCAGAGGAGAAGGCTGTGCGTTGATGCGCGACTCCGCTTTGGTGAAGGAGATAGTGCAAAGTGTGGCAACTGCTGTCGACTTGCCCGTGACGGTTAAAATCCGTAAAGGCTGGGATGAAAACAGCGTGAATGCGGTGGAGGTTGCTCTTGCGGCTTATGAAGGCGGTGCGTCGGCTGTGGCGGTTCACGGGCGGACACGGGCGCAAGGTTATAGCGGCAGGGCGGACTGGACCGTGATCAGGCGGGTCAGGGAAGCAATTAAGATTCCCGTTATTGGCAACGGGGATATCCGCCGGCCGGAGGATGCAGCCAGAATGCTTGTGGAAACAGGATGCCATGCCGTCATGATCGGCCGCGGTGTTCTGGGCAATCTGTGGCTTTTGCGGCGGACAGTTCATTTTCTAGAAACGGGAGAACTGCTGCCGGAACCGTCGACGGCGGAGAAGGTGGAACTTGCCCTGCGCCATCTGGAGCTGGCAGTTGCCGACAAGGGTGAGCGGATTGGTGTACGGGAGATGCGCAAGCATTTTGCCTGGTACTTGAAAGGAGTCAGAGGGGCAGCTGCCCTGCGTAATGAGATTATGCAGGCAAGCGGCAAAAAAGAAATGGAGGACATTATTTCTGTGCTGCTGCACCGGAGGGTGTAGCAAATTTTTTGCGAATGATTAGTTGCAGAGCGGGCACCTTAGTGGTAAAATTAGTTGTACACAATATTGTGCACAAGGCAGTGGAGACAAAGATGGAATTTGTCCGCGTCGGTGATAAACTGGTTAATTTGCATAAAGTGGACCGGATGGTCAGGCAGATCTTTGCCTTGCGCAGCGAAGGCTTGTCACAGCAGGAAGTGGCTGACAGGTTGCGGTTGGATCGGACATTTATTTCTCGCCTGGAAACATTGGGCAGTGTCCGGCGCGGCGGCAGGATCGGCCTCATTGCTTTTCCTGTCAGCAACAAAGCGGAACTGGAAGAGCTTGCGGCCCGTTACGGCATTGAGAGCACGCTTATCCTGTCCAATCGGGAACGGTGGCAAATGGTGGAGAAGGTAAACGGTCTGGATTTTCTCAATAAAACATTTGCCATTATTGAGGAAATGCGGCAGTGCGATACTGTTCTTGTTTTTTGTTCGACAAAGTGGAACCGCCTGGCAGTCGCCCTGCTTGACAATGATGTGATAACTGTGGAAATAGGCAAATCTCCCATGACGGAAGATGTGTATGTCAATCCGCAAACAGTGGAGTCCGTTTTACAACCTTTAGTGGCTGCTGAAGCCGGGGAGGGTAAAAGATGAAAAAAGTTGTCAGTATCAGTTTAGGCTCTTCAAAGCGCAACCATGCCGTGGAACTTGAAATGTGCGGCCAGCTTTTTCATGTGGAGCGTATTGGTACCGACGGAGATATGCAAAAAATGATTGCCATGATTGGTGAACTGGACGGCAAGGTCGATGTATTCGGCTTGGGGGGGATGGACCTTTATATCTACGCCAGAAAGAGGCGTTATACCTTGCGGGACGCCAAGATGGTGGTAAGAGCGGCAAAAAAAACTCCTATCGTAGACGGTTCAGGCTTAAAAAACACCCTGGAACGCAGGGTAATTGCTTATCTGGTGGAAAAAACATCGCTTTTAGACAATAAACCGCACGTTTTAATGATGTGCGGTGCAGACCGCTTTGGCATGGCGGAAGCACTTGAGGCGGCCGGGTGCCGTCTTACCTGCGGTGATTTGGTTTTTGCCGTCGGCGTCTCTATACCCCTGCGTTCGCTGCGCGCCCTCGATTGGACAGCCCGGCTTTTTGCCCCCCTTGTTTCCCAGCTGCCTTTTGCCATGCTATACCCGACCGGAGAAAAACAGGAGGAAAATAAACCTCGGGCAGAACGTCTCTTCAGAGAAGCGGATATCATTGCGGGTGATTATCATTTTATCCGGCGTTACATGCCGCCGCGGCTGGACGGCAAAATTATTATAACCAACACAACAACTGCTGATGACCTGCAATTGCTGCGGGAGCGGGGAGTAAAAACGCTTGTTACCACCACACCTGAACTGGACGGCCGCACTTTTGGCACCAATGTAATGGAAGCTTTGCTTGTAGCTCTGTCGGGCAAAGGGCGTGAACTGGAGGCGTCCGAATACGAAAAGCTTTTGGCAGAGGCCGGCTTTACACCACGTATTACTAATTTGCACTAGGAGGCATTATGGGAGATTTTGCTTTTATTATCCACCCGATTGAACTGGAAGATGTTTTTCGCAAACTGAAATTTATGCGCAAATGGCCTGCCGGTTTGGTGGAAACCATTGTCAAATACATGCCGCCGTTTAAAGTATCGGACATTACCGGCGTCCGTTCACCGCATGCGGAAACATCCGGCTATTTTGTTACTTGCCCGTTGACTTCCAGGCAGATGGTAACACTGCCGGAAAAGCAGGTTCTTGCCAAAATTATTAAAGCAGGAAGAGTGGCGGAAAACCTGGGCGCCAAAATTGTTGGCCTGGGAGCAATGACTGCAGTGGTGGGAGATGCCGGCATTACTATAGCCAAAAACCTGAACATTGCGGTAACAACAGGCAATAGCTATACGGTGGCGACTGCACTGGAAGGCACTAAAAAAGCAGCCGACCTGATGGGCATCGACTTAACACAGGCAGAAGTGCTGGTGATAGGAGCAACCGGTTCCATAGGAAGCGTCTGTGCCCGGGCGTTGGCCAGGGACGTGCGTTTTCTGACACTGCTTGCCCGCGACAGGAATAGATTAAAGCATTTGGCGGAACGCATCCGCCGTGAAAGCGGCCTGGCTGTAAAAATATCAACAGAAGTGAAACACTCAGTGCAGAAGGCCGATATTATCATTACGGTCACGGGAGCGGCAGAAGCTATCATTGATGTAGCGGATCTTAAACCGGGTGCGGTAGTCTGTGATGTGGCCCGCCCACGTGACGTTGCCAAAAGGGCTGCCGCAATGCGCAACGATGTGCTGGTAATAGAAGGCGGAGTGGTAGATGTACCCGGAGAGGTGGATTTTGGTTTTGATTTTGGCTTTCCACCCCGGACATGCTATGCCTGCATGGCGGAAACAATGCTTTTAGCTTTGGAAAAACGCTTTGAACCGTTTACACTGGGGCGCGACTTGTCTCTTGAACAGGTGGACGAAATTACTCGCCTTGCTACGAAACACAATTTCAAGCTTTCCGGCTTCCGCAGCTTTGAACGAGCTTTGACTGAGGAGGAAATAGCGACCGTGCGGCACAATGCGGGCAAGAATTTTCTTTAAATGTTATGAAATCAGGCATTAAAGCCTGATTTCCGCGTTTTTTGCGGCTTTTAAGTTGAATTTGACAAGGAATGGGGATGTGGTTATAATAGACTCAAAAATTGCAAATCCTTAAGGAATCAAATTTAAAATACTGGCCAGCTATGCTAGGGAAATGTACAGACATCTAATGTGAATCGCCGTTCGGGCGATTTGTTCTTAATTGACACACCAGTTCAAAGAAACATTAAAAAATTTTTTACAGGCGAATATAAATGAGAGTACAATAAAAAGCACCAAAGGAGCGAAAATGGTAATGCCAAGTAAAGAGGT
The DNA here is from genome assembly GCA_012522075.1 of Bacillota bacterium. GTDB lineage: Bacteria > Bacillota > Dethiobacteria > Dethiobacterales > Dethiobacteraceae > DUUE01. Next base: position 2,247 of record JAAYLG010000029.1, on the reverse strand, counting down.
AATTTTGACACATAGGGGCTTGGAGAAGCTGGAAAAAGAGTTGGAGTATTTAAAATCGATCAAACGTCGTGAAATCGCGGCCCGGATTAAAGCAGCCATTTCCTTTGGCGATATCTCTGAGAATTCGGAGTATGACGATGCTAAAAATGAACAGGCATTTATTGAAGGGCGTATTATTACATTGGAGAAAATGCTGCGCAATGCCTGGATTATCGATTCCTCGCAGTCTTCCGATGTCGTCAGCCTGGGGTCAACCGTTGTGCTGCGGGATCTGGAACTAAATGAAGATTTTAAGTATACAATTGTCGGGTCAGCAGAAGCCAATCCTGCTGAAAATAAAATTTCCAATGAATCGCCCGTCGGCAAAGCTATTTTGGGGAAAAAAATCAATGACATTATTGAAGTGTCCGTACCGGCAGGCATACTGAAATACCAGATCATCTCAATTTTATAAAAACTGCAGCAATATGGTAAAGTTTGGGGTGTTTAAGATGAGCGAACAACTAAATGAGCATGAGCAGGTCCGGAGACAGAAGCTGGTAAAATTGCAACAAATGGGGATTGAACCATACGGTGAAAAATTCCCGGTTACCCATCATGCCGCCGACGTTATAGAACAGTTTGCAGACCTGGAAGGACAGCTTGTTGCTCTGGCCGGACGCGTCATGACTGTCCGCGCACACGGAAAGGCGACATTTGCCAACATCCAGGATGAAAGCGGCCAAATTCAGATTTATGTGCGCAAAGACGATGTTGGTGAAAAAGCCTATGCAATTTTTGGGCTGTTCGATATTGGCGATATTATTGGTATTGAAGGTATAGTTTTTCGCACTCGCCGTGGGGAAATCACTGTAGCAGCAAAGAGGATTTCTTTACTTGCAAAATCACTGCACCCGCTGCCGGAAAAATGGCACGGTCTTACGAATATAGATATGCGTTACCGTCAACGGTATCTGGATTTAATCGTTAATCCGGAAGTAAGGGATGTTTTTGTCAAACGCAGCAAAATTGTGCAGGAAATCCGCAATTATCTGAATGCCAAAGGATTCCTAGAAGTGGAAACACCCGTTATGCATAACATAGCCGGCGGCGCCACGGCCAAACCGTTTATGACTTACCATAAAACGCTGGATATGAATCTTTACCTGCGCATAGCCACAGAGCTGCATTTAAAGCGGTTAATTGTGGGCGGGCTGGAGAAGGTATATGAATTAGGAAGGATTTTTCGCAATGAAGGAATTTCAACCAAGCATAACCCGGAGTTTACATCGGTAGAAATTTACCAAGCCCAGGCAGATTATGAAGATATGATGGCGCTGGCAGAAGAGCTCATTACTACTGTGGCGGAAAAAGTTTTAGGCACATTAAAACTTGCTCATCAGGGCAGGGAACTGGATTTGACACCGCCCTGGCGGCGCATGACCATGCTGGAGGCAATCTGCAAGTACGCAGGAATTGACTTTTCTGTCATTACTACAGACGAAGAAGCGCGCGCAGTTGCCCGGGGAAAAGGCCTGCAAATGCCGGAGAAAGCCACCCGCGGCGAGGTTATCAATGAATGTTTTGAAGAATTTGTAGAGCCGCACCTTTTTCAGCCTACTTTTATTTTGGACTATCCTATTGAAGTTTCACCATTGGCAAAACGTAAAGCGGATGACCCCGCTCTGACGTACCGCTTTGAAATATTTATGGCTACCTATGAAATTGCCAATGCCTTTACCGAATTAACCGATCCGCTGGACCAGCGTGAACGCTTCTTGCAACAGGCCGCCAAACGTGAGGCCGGCGACGAAGAAGCACATATGCTGGATGAGGACTTCCTGCTGGCACTGGAGTATGGTATGCCACCGACAGGAGGACTTGGCATCGGGATTGACCGCCTGATCATGATGCTGACAGATTCGCCTTCCATCAGAGATGTTATTCTCTTTCCGACAATGCGGCCGCGTTAAAGCATACAGGAAAATACGTGAGATAATTTTAGCATCAAGGTGTAAAAAAGGGCTAAAAGCCAATAAAAACTGCCTGTTCCCGCTAGGTTGGAAAAAGGCAGTTTGTTTTTTCCTGCCGGGAATGATATATTATTAAGCGCTGATTGTATGCCCGTAACAACAGAAAATGTCGGTAAGTTGTAAAATTAATTGCCGCATATAACAAAAAAAATAGAGACTCATGGCACAACCTCTGATATGTTAAAGGTGACTAAACCACAACATAAAGGAGGCCATGCACATGAGTCAATCCCAT
>JAAYLG010000169.1 GCA_012522075.1 Bacillota bacterium | reverse complement strand
CCAATGACAAACCCTTAAGCAGCGTTTATTTCCGCTGCATCATCAAGCCGGGCGGAAAATACAGCAATTTCACGGCGGACCTGTTTTTGGCTTCCGATGTGAAGAAAGACCTGGTGCTGGAATTCAGGAAAGAAACAGTGGATGGACTTGTAATAAGGAGTGTGGCCTTAAAGCCCGGGGAGACCGTGAGTATTGACCTGGATATCTCCGGTGTGCAGAATTTGTTCGTGCATGCCCAGGCAGGTACCGTTTCCAAGGTAATCATCGGGGAGCCTACCTTCAGAAACAGCGGTGGGACTGTTACCACGAATCCTCGTTGAAAATATGCGGGCGCAAAAGGGAACACGGGGCTCAGGCTGCGGGTTCCCTTTTGTTAAATTACTTTTTCGTCTTAAAAGAAATGGCTGGGATTGGATATATCACTGCATTGGCTTTTAAACTGCGTAGGCGAAAGGCCGGTCTTCTTCTTGAAGGTCTGCGAGAAATAGCTCAAGCCGCTAAAGCCGCATGCATCGCAAATCTGCGTCATGGTACAATTCGTACTTTGCAGCATGTTTTTAGCCTTCTCGATTTTCAGGTCAAGGAGGAATTCAAAGGGTGTCCTGCCGGTATGCCGTTTGAATAGTCTTAACAAATGGTACGGGCTGTAATGTATTTCGTCCGCCAAATCGAAAAGGGACATCTTGCTCTGATAATTATCCGTGATATACTCTATAGCCTTTGCTATGCATTTTTCATCCCGGTATTCGTGGGGCTGAAATGAAGAAAGGGAAAGGTTGTGATGGCTCTCCCTTAAAAGGAGGGTTGCGACTTGCACCGAAAGGGTTTCAAGCATCAGGGAACAGCCCGGCTGTTTGGCGCCGCATTCTTGGATGAACGAACAAATCAATCCTCTCAGCTCGGGGCTTAATACAAAGCGGCTGTTTTTTAGCTCAAGATTTTTATGGCCGAACAGCTCCTTTGCCACCATTTGAAGAAGCGTTTTCTCCACATACAGAATCACAGCTTCGAAATCGGTAATGCCCGTGTCTTCGACTTTGTGAGGCTGCATGGGATTGCAGGGGAAAACGCTCATCTTCTTCAGCGTGTGCAGCTTATTTTCCATTCTGACCACAGGCGCTTGACGCAGGGGAATCAAAAAATGGAACTGGTCGCATGCGCATTCCTTTAGGGTTAAAAAAGAGGTTTCAATGACCGCCAGGTGAGTGCTGTGGAATAGCCGGGATTTAAGCATTCGCGCGTCAGGAAAAGTCGGCTGGATTGCCGGTAAAAAGTCTTCCATAATCCCATCCCTTCACAAAGGTCGCCGCCGCAAATCGATACTATTTTTTAATTATAGATTTTTTATGCCGAATTGTCAATATTAGCCAGGCATTGATTAGGTTTCCCAACCTGAATATCACGTTCCCAATTTCCGGCCTATCCTTATTGACGTAGGGGTAAGGGACAAGCCGCCTTTGCCGGTGCAGCGAAGCTCGACCGGCAGCGAAAGGCCCACATTATACATGGCAGCAATGGTCTCATCCAGCGGTATAACCTTGTCAAAGCCCGCCATCGCCAGCTCCGCCATTGCCAGTGCGTTGCTGCCCGCCAATATGTTTTTGCCGAGGCAGGGCACCTCCACCCGGCCTGCTACCGGGTCGCAGGTGAGGCCGAAGACGTTTTGCAGCGCCATGGACGCGGCATCAAGGGCCTGTTCGGCAGTGCCGCCAAGAAGCTGCACCATTCCCGCTGCCGCCATCCCCGAGGCGGAACCGCATTCCGCCTGGCAGCCGCCCAT
>JAAYLG010000168.1 GCA_012522075.1 Bacillota bacterium | reverse complement strand
GAATTCAGTAACAATTAAATAAATAGCAGAAATGTTTGTATAGACGGCCGAATGTGTGCATGAAAATGATATTAACGTGTTCAGTCAAAGTAAAATAAAGGTGTTGTAACAGCAGCGCGTTAGAGTTTTTATACGCCCGGCATGGGTTGCAGCCGTTATAAGAATGGAAAATGTCTGAAGCAGGAGATCAATGCAGGTAAAATGCAATAACAGGCGAATACAATATATAACATAATGAAAAAATGGGTGCTTCTTTTGCTTTTACAGTATTCAGAATTATTCCTATTATTCAATATCTCGGCATCCCGTCAAAGAAAGAAAGTGAACTGTGCATGCTGGAATACAAGTGGGCGGAATTTAAAGACCCGCAACTGGAGGAAGAATACTATAATACAGAAGTCAAAAGCGCCCTATCATACTTTATAGCTATCGTGATGACGCTGGGCGTGCTTTATTTTCTCTTCATCATTCCCGACTCTTACAATCTTGCCGACAGGCGCCTGGTAACTTATGTGTTTATTAACAGGGCAACATTTTTATTGCTGATTACTGCTTTCTGTTTCTTTTTGAAAAAAATTAAGAGATACAAATATGCCGCCTATCTTATCACTGTCTATATGTTTTTGTTTGTGCTGTCATACTTGCATATTGTTTCCCTCTATCCGGATCCGAATTACCTGATTAAGTGTTTTGATATTATTGTTATTACCCTCGGCTTTTTCCTTGTGCCCAACCTGTGGCGGTTAAAAGTAATTGCCGCTTTATTTCTGGCTGTCGCATTTTTAGTCTTTGCTTATTACAGGATGGACGTCAGCGGCTGGAGTTTTGCGGCGGGTGCCGTCTATATCTTTATTGTCATGCTGATGAGTGCCGCCTGGTCATACCGCGTTGAGTATTACAAAAGACAGCATTATGCCGATCTGCGTGAACTGCAGCGTGTGGTTGTGACCGATTTGTTAACAGGCGCATACAATCGCGGCAAATTCATCACCGAGATGGAAAAAAACTTGGCGGCCTATAAAAAAGCACAGGTCGATTTTTCGTTGATCCTTTTTGATATTGATGACTTTAAAGCGGTCAATGATCGCTACGGCCACCTGACCGGCGACAAAGTACTGAAAGAATTTGTCAGAGTGATTCAGAAAAATGTCAGGGCAACGGATGTTTTAGTGCGGTGGGGCGGTGAAGAATTTGTGCTGCTGCTGCCCGGTACCTCCAATACTCAGGCGGTTGAAGTGGCAAACAAAATTCAAAACCTGGTCAGAAATCATGATTTCGGCATACGGGAAACAATAACTTGCAGCTACGGTATCGTATCGGCGAAAGAGGGGGCAACAATAGAGGCTCTTTTTGCGAAAGTGGACAGCATGATGTACCGGGCAAAAAAGCAAAGAAAAAAATAGTCCGGTTTAGCGGTCAAAAGGCATGGATCCCCGTTTTTGCTCATATAATTTGTAGATTAGATCCGGCGAGGGGTAGATATGAGCAAAAACGGGGTTTCTGTTTTTAAAATTGCCGCCACCTATATAGGGACGGTGGTTGGTGCCGGTTTTGCAACAGGCCAGGAAATATTCCAGTTTTTTTCCAAGTTTGGCTGCCCGGGCTTGGCCGGTATGTTTGCGGCGACAGTTTTATTTATCGCTTTTGGCTACATGATAATGGAAACGGGCCGAAGGCTCCATGCCCGCTCTCATTTTGAAATAATACACTATGCCTGCGGTCCTTTGCTTGGCGCAGCATTGGATTATATTATTACTTTTTTTCTTTTTGGCGCCCTTTCAGTCATGATTGCCGGGACAGGCGCATTGTTTGCCCAGCATTTGCATTTGCCCGCCGTTCTGGGCAATGGAGTGATGGCCGCAATTACGGCCATTACCGTTTTGTCCGGTATCCATGGTGTGATTAACAGTATCAGCTTTGTGGTGCCGTTTTTGTTGGCCGCCGTTTTTCTGACTGGCATTTTTGCCATGCTGCAAGTGCCACCCAATCTTTTTGCCGCAGTGCCTTTGGGCAGCGGCGGAGGGCTTGTCACAAACTGGCTGCTTGCAGCCGTTTTGTATGTTTCTTACAATATCCTCCTCTCCCTTGCGGTCCTTGGACCTTTGGGAGCAAACGTTCGGAAGAAAAACACTTTGCTTATGGGTGCCTTTTGGGGCGGGCTTGGTTTGGGAGCCGGGGGAATAATGATTTATCTTGCCCTTTCAGGCCATCTGGCGGATCTTGGCGGTGTGGAGCTGCCCATGGTCTACCTGGCAGCTAAAATATCATTTCCGTGTCAAATCATCTATATGGTTGTGCTGGTTGCCGAAGTATACACAACAGCAGTTGGTTCCTTGTATGGTTTTGTGGCGAGAATAACAAAAAACCGGCATCCGGCAAGCAAAACCGCAGCCACCCTCTGGACAGCTGCGGCGGCATTTTGTGCCGGCCGGGCCGGTTTTGCCAACCTGGTTGGTTTTCTGTATCCTGTGATTGGCTACAGCGGGATCATTCTTTTAGCGGGGTTGGCGGACATTTATCTTTGGCGGAAAAAGTAGCATTCAGTTCATTCAAAGAGCTCCGGATAAAAACCCCTTACCAGCAACTCTACGGCATAGGCCATTCTTGGACCGGGCAACACGCTTTCCAGTGTGATGGGGACAAACCTTTCCTTTTTGACACAGTTCAGCTGCGAAAGACCCGGGTCATTTTTTATGGCTTTTATTTTTTCCGCCAAAGAAGGGACATCATAATCATGAACGACAATCACATCGGGGTTTCTTTGCAATACTTCCTCGTAGCTGACCATGGTCCATTGCTTGTCGGTAATGTCGGCAAAAATGTTTTGTCCGCCTGCTTTTTCAATGAGCAATGTTTCAAAGTTTGTCCCCCCGCAGGTATAGACCCCCTCGCCGCCAAAATCATAAACCAACACTTTCAGCGGTTCTTGGCCGGCCACCTTTTTTTCCACCGCGGCAATTCTTGCCTGCTGGTCGGCGATAAAGGCGGCAGCTTTATCTTCAATCCCAAAGATTTTGCCGAGGTCGGAGATTTCCTGATATGCCTCCGTGAAAGTTGCAGCTTTGTTCATATAAACTGTTATCCCGTACGCCTGCAGTTCCGCAATATCCAAGCCGTCGCCGCCGAATTCCCAGTCAATCCCGTAGATGAAGTCCGCCCCGCTGCCAATAACTCTTTCCCTTGTGGCATTGCCGTAATTCAGTTCCGGGATTTTGGCATAGTCGGCGGCGTATTCAGGCAAAGGCCCCCTGCTGTGGTTGTCCAGGCTGTTGCCAATGACTTTGTCCACCAGACCCAGGGCGACAAACAATTCACTGCAATTGGGTCCCAGAGTTAATACTTTTTGCGGCAGTCTTTCAATGACAACTTCCCTGCCATAATTGTTAAAAGTGAGTTTTGTCTCCTCTCCGATCCCGGCGTTATTGTCTCCGACCCTCTGGGCATTTCCGCTGCATCCCGCTGCCAGGGGCATCATGATCAGGAAGGCACAAAGTAAGAAAACAAGCTTTTTTTTGTTCATTTTTTCATCCCCTTTTTAATTGTAGTTCATGCTTCCGGGCTAAAAGGTGACGGTGACTTTTTTGGTAACGGGATGCAGGAACACATCCGCCCTGATGCCGTAAACGTCATATATGATTTCCGGGGTCAAGATTTCTTCGGGGGTGCCTGCTTTATAAATCCGGCCATCTTTTATAATATAGAGCCTGTCACAGTACATGGCGGCGAGATTTAGGTCGTGGAGTGCCGCCAGAACTGTAACCTGCAGGCTTTTTACCAGGTCAAGCAGCTGCAGCTGGTGGCCGATATCCAGGTGATTGGTAGGTTCGTCCAGGATCAGGAAATCCGTATCCTGGGCAATAGCCCTGGCAAGAAGCACTCTCTGCTTTTCCCCGCCGGACAAATGGAGGTAGTTTCTGTGTGCCATTTCCTCCATGCCCAGGCAGGCCAGGGCATTCCTGACAATCTCCCTGTCTTTTTGGGTGTCGCCGTCAAATAATTTTTTGTGGGGACTTCGGCCCATGGCTACAATTTCCCCTACGCTGAAATCAAAAGGCAAAACGTTTTCCTGCACGACAACACCGATTTTTGTCGCCGCCTGTTTATACGTCAGTCTAAACAGGTTTTCCCCGTCCAGGCAGACAATTCCGGCATCCGGCTGCAGGGCACGGTAGAGGTTTTTCAAAACGGTTGATTTGCCGCTGCCGTTGGGGCCGATCAGGCCGACGAACTCTCCTTTATTTACTGTCAGGCAAATGTCTTCAATCACCGGCTTGTGGTCATAAGCAAAACACAAGTTTTCTACCTGCAATTTCATTTTTCCACCTCACGCTTCTGCCGTATTTCTTTTCAAGAGCCAGATGAAAAGGGGACCTCCAAAAAGAGCGGTTAAAACACCCAAAGGCAGTTCTTCCGGTGCAATGACCAGCCTGGCGGCCACGTCCACCCAGACAACCAGGATGCCGCCGAGCAGGGCGCAAACGGGCAGAACTTTTTTATGGTCTGATCCCACCAAAAGACGGGTGATATGGGGAACCATCAGACCGACAAAGCCAATTGTCCCGCTGACGGCAATTGTCGTTCCGGCCATGAGGGAGGACACCAGAACAAGCAGCTTATGCAGACGCGCCACATTAAAAACGAGGGTCCCGGCCGTCTCGTCGCCCATGAGCAGGGCGTTTAGGGCACGGTAGTTCACCATTAGAACTGTCATGCCTAGACAAATGGCGGCGCAGGGAAGGGTCAGGTATCCCCACTTTGCCCCGGCCAGGCTGCCGGACAGCCAGTAAGTGACATTATGGCAGTCCCAGGGCATTGGGAGCGCTCAAGGTGATAATCCGCGTAATCGCGTCCATGATCATGGACAATGCCACTCCGGACAACAGCAGCTGTGTGATATTGATTCTTCCCCGGACCCGGGAAATGACATAAACCAGGACAATAGTGACGGCCGCTCCCAGAAAGGCACTGATGGCCAAAGCATAAATTCCTAAAAAGGAGAAGACGCCAAAGAGCATGCCCAGGGTTGCCGTGGCGGACGCTCCGGAGGAGACACCCAGGATAAAGGGATCTGCCAGGTGGTTTCTGACCAGCGCCTGCATGGCTACCCCGGTAACAGCCAGGGAGGAGCCGACAATCATGCCCAGCAAAACCCTGGGCAGGCGCAGTCCGAAAATAATGTTTTCCTCCACACTGCTCCAGGTGGGCGTGATATAGTCCTTAAGCAGGGGGATTTTGCTGCCGACAATTCTGGCTGCATCGGCGGGAGCGACACTGACCGGGCCAAGCCCGACAGCCAGGATTACGGACAATGCCGCGGCAATGATTAGGCCGATCACCATTGCCGGCAGATTAAGTTCCCGCCGGTTGCCTGACCGTTTTACATCTAAAAAACTGGCAGCGTTTGTACTCATGGCGTTCTCCTTCAGGCAAACTTGAGTTTTAAAAAAAAACCATGAAGAATGCTGAGTCCGGCTCAGTCATAACCTTCATGGTTGATATCGAGAAAATAAGTTTGAGATAAAATATTACGGGGGAATGAACTTTCGTGGCCGCAATTATAGCAGAAAAAGATCTGCAGAATGCTTTCATAGCATTATGAGGTTATATATACATGTATATTATATAGCGAGACGGTGATTTGCACAAGATGTTTTTGACAAGTTTGTTGCAATGGTTAATTGCAAGTTTTATTGCCACCCATATTTTGGCACCTCTGATAATATTGCCATCTCATTAGCAGATCTATATCCATGAATTTTTCTTGGGTAATTATTCATCCAGTTCTCAATTCGCCTG
>JAAYLG010000167.1 GCA_012522075.1 Bacillota bacterium | reverse complement strand
TCCAGGCCCAGCTTAAAGCTTACAACCGCCGTTCAAACAATATCCCGATGCGTCCTCTCGGCTACCTATCTCCCCTAGAGTTCTTAAAACTGTACTGTGTCCAAAATGTTTGACAAACCTACAGAAGAAAATGGCATAGTACCGCAGTCGTGGCCGGCCCGTTTAATAATTTTTGTTTAGCAGGAGGAAAAGAGAAGGGGGTGGCACGAATATTATAAAAATAAATAAAGTAATGCTGAAAATATTGCCATGATGAATGCCTGCAGCAAGGCAAGGCTTGCAACAAACTTGGAACGAGGGTACAGGCAAATGCCGCAGCAAAGAGGGAGGAAGAAAAATGGCCAGGCTGCAAGAGAGTGTAATTAATGCCTTTGCTTTCGGCACACTAGGTTTTGTGCTAATGATGAGTCTTATATCCAGCTATTATGTCTATTTTTTAACCGATGTGGTCGGAATCGGTGCAGCTGCAGTAGGTTCACTTTTACTTGTGGCACGCATTGTTGACACCGTTTCCGTGCCCGTGAGCGGCGGAATTGTGGAAAAAATAGATTTACGCTGGGGAAAATACAGGTCCTGGCTGTTGATCGGTCCCCCAATAGCCGCGGTTTTTGGTGTTCTGATGTTTACTGATTTTGCTTTGCCTTCCGGGGTTAAACCTGTTTTTATGGGTTGTATGTATATTATTGCCCATGTTTTCCTTAACCTTTCAGAAGTGGCGCAGTTAGCCCTCTATCCAGTCATTGCCACTACAACCTCAGACCGCGTCCGCCTTTCCTGCCGCAGGGTGCAGGTCATGTCTTTCGGGCAGATACTTTTTGGCCTCATAACCATGCCTATGATCATGGCTTTGGGTGACGGCAGTGAAGCCCGGGGATTCTTGCTGACAATATCTATTTTTGCCCTGCTGCAGATTGCCGGTTTTTACCTGATGGCCCGCACGGCCAGGGGTTTTGAGCCGGGAGCAGTTGCCAGTGAGGGGCGGCCTGTCGCTACTATCCGGGAGATGGCGGGACAAATTATTTATAACAGGCCGCTGGTTGTGCTGGTTCTCTCAGAAATCAGCCGCAATACTGCCTTTTCTATTGTCTTTAGTTTTGCAGTCTATTACTTTAAATATGTCGCCCGGGATATGCTGGGGATAACTTACTTTTATACCGGCCTAAGCGTAGGAGCATTACTTGGCTCCCTGCTCGGCCAGCCTATAGCCCGGTCTTTTACCAAGAAAGTAACATGGGTTATCGGCATGGGCATTTCTTCTGCAGCTATGCTGGCCGCCTGGCACTTTGCCGAACGGACGGGTGTTTTTATTATTTTCTGTGCCCTATTTTCTGTCGGCAACAGTATTGTCCTTAACCTTTCCAGTGTGCTTTTCTCCGATGTTTCTGATTATGCCGAGTGGAAGACCGGGAAAAATGCTAAAGGCATTATTATGTCCATGACTCCCATGTCGATAAAAGCATCCATCGCCTTGGCAGGTGGCCTTACCGGCTACAGCCTTGCCCTGGTGGGGTATGAGGCCAACAAAGCGCCGACTGCGGCCGTTATCAATGCCATCAGTTCCATAACCACATTAATTCCGGCATTTCTGGCATTTTTATCTGTTATTATTTTTCAGTTTTACAACCTGACCGATGAAAAGCTTACCTTAATCCAGCAGCAAAAAGCCGCTCTCGAAAAACAATAGCTTTTAGGAAGAGAAATTTGTGTTGTTTTACTTTTCTGTTTTTTTCGCTAAACTAAATTAATAGGTGGAAGTTACTGTGCTGTAAGCTTAGCCGCTTCGGGGGGAGAGGTTATGATAAGTTTACGTAAAAGAACTATAGCAGGGTGTATACTGCTGATTGTTGCAGTCTTTTTGGCAGGAGGCATTGCGGTAAGACGTATTCTGAAACTGCAGTCTGACGCCGACTCTGCTGTCATGCAGCTGCAATTGCACCTGAATGAAATTGAAAGAATGAGGCATTCCCTGGAGAGGCTGGACAGCGCACAGCTTCTATTTCTACTTGGTTATGAGGGGCAGGCAGAAAACATTTTTGCTGCCAATGAAGCTGAATTTACCGCCGCTTTGCAGATTTTCCGCGAGAAGGGCGTATACCCTGAAGGTGAAGACCTGCTGGCTGATGTGGAGGCAAAACTGGCTCTCTACCTCAAGTCATTTGCCGGCATGAAAACGGATGCGGACGCCGGCCTTGATCCGGGCGGACGTTATTCCGGAGAATCTTTTCCGCTTTATCAGGCACTGGCGGATGACTTGCGGCAATTGCAGAACCTGAGCGGTCAGAAGCTGCAGGAGATGGTTGCCGACCATAAAAATGCACTGAATACAGTCGTTTTTTTTGTTGGCTTTGCTACTGTTCTAACCTGCCTTTTTGCCATTTTACTGGAAGCAAGTTTTATTTGTTCTATTTTCCGGCCGTTACGCCTGTTGGCCAAGCGCCTGCGGCAGGTGCGGCTTGGCGATACCACGGAAGTCGACACTGTGTCGTCCAGCGAGGAATTTAACGAAGTTACCAAAGAGTTTAGCTTGTTAAATAAACTGCTGCGCGATTATGAGCGTTTTTACAAATACAGCCGGTTGGCTGCAGAAAGGGAGGAAACGGCAGGCGGCGGTAACGTGCAGGCAGACCGGGCTGCTCAGACGGTGAACGGCAAGCCAAGGGCGGTGGCGGAACTGCAGATGGACTTGGAAGATATATCTGTCCGGGAATTGGTGGATACTGCAGTTCAGACACTCAAGTCTCAGGCGGAAGCCAAAGCGATCCGCCTCCTGCAGGAAGTCCCCTCCGACTTACCACCGATAGAAGCAGACGCACACAAAGTGCTTTGGGTACTGACAAACCTTATTGGCAATGCCCTGCGTTTCACATCCAGCGGCGGGCAGGTTGTTGTTTTTGCCCGCATGGTAGACGGGCAGGTGATGGTTTCCGTCAGTGATACCGGGATAGGTATAGATAAGGCGGAGCAGGAACTGCTCTTTGCCAAGTATGCACAAAGAACAGGGGAAAAGAAGCCGGGGCATAAAAGCGGCCTGGGGCTTACCATTGCCAGGGAAATTATTCAGGCACACCATGGTCGAATTTGGGTGGAAAGCGAGAAAGACAAAGGGACGACATTCACTTTTACGATCCCGGTAAAAAAACAAGAGCAGGATAACAGTTAAAGTTTACGGTGTAAAAATTCAACTAAAGCGGGGGATGAGTATGAAAATTTATCTTTTCAGCGGCAGCCCCAATGTGGACGGCTTGACGGCGGCATGTTGCCGTGCGGCGGAAGCCGGGGCGAGAAAAGCAGGTGCGGAAATAGTATGGATTAATCTTAATACTATGCGGGTGGAACGCTGCCGAGCATGCGGAAACGGCTGGGGTACCTGCCGGGAAGAGCATGTCTGCACCGGGATCGAGGATGATTTTCAAAAGCTGCACCGGCAACTGCAGGAGGCGGACGGCTTAATTATTGTTACTCCTGTGTACTGGGGCGGACTGAGCGAAACGACGGCGTCTTTTTTTGAGCGGCTGCGGCGTTGTGAGGCCTTCAAGCGGCACCTGCCTGGCAACAAGCAAAGCATTCTGCATGCCAAACCGGCCGTGGCTGTGGCTGCAGCAGGCGGGTCGGGCCGTGGTACCGTCAGTTGCCTTGTAGACCTGGAAAGGCTGCTTAACCACCTGGGTGCCGACATTTTTGACTTGTTTGCAGTTTCCCGCAGGTCCAGAAAGTATAAACTGGCGGCAATTGAAGCCTGCATCGCGGAAATGGCTGCAGCAGGCAAAAAATAACATGGTGCACCCACCATGT
>JAAYLG010000028.1 GCA_012522075.1 Bacillota bacterium | reverse complement strand
TTCCAGGCCCAGCTTAAAGCTTACAACCGCCGTTCAAACAATATCCCGATGCGTCCTCTCGGCTACCTATCTCCCCTAGAGTTCTTAAAACTGTACTGTGTCCAAAATGTTTGACAAACCTACATTCTACCGGCGGGTATGACGGCGGTCCCGCCCTGATAGTTAGACAACATACTCTGTTTTCAGCTTTTCTTTCTGTTGTGCCCGCTCCTCCGCCAACTCCAGCAGTTTCTGCAGTAGGCGAGGAAACGGCAGGCCGCTTGCCTCCCACAACTTCGGAAACATGCTGATCTCTGTAAAGCCGGGAATAGTGTTAATTTCATTGACCCAGATCCGGCCGCTTTCCACCTCAACAAAAAAATCGACCCTGGCATAACCGGAACAATCCACGGCACAAAAAGTTTTTACCGCCAAATCTCTTACCTTTTCTGTCAGTTCCGGCGGCAATTCCGCAGGGATAATCAATCGTGTGCGGTCATCAAGATATTTTGCCCTGTAATCATAAAAATCATTGCAAGGGATAATCTGCCCCGGCAGCGATGCCTGCGGATCATCATTGCCCAGCACGCTGCACTCAACTTCCAGGCCGTCAAGCATTTTTTCCACCAGGACACGCCGGTCATAGCACAACGCCTCTGCTACTGCAGCTCTCAGCTCTTCACTGTTATATGCCTTGTTAACACCCACGCTGGAGCCCAGGTTAGCAGGCTTTACAAAACAGGGATAACCAAGCTTGTCGCCAACGGCTGCCACATATTCCTGCTCCTTGTGCACCCATCCATAAGCCGTAAACCAGATGTGTTCGGCCACAGGAACCCCGGCCTCCCGCAGAACCGCTTTCATTAAGATTTTATCCATTCCTAAGGCGGAACCGGCCACTCCCGCACCCACATAAGGCAGGCTCGCCAGCTCCAGCAGTCCCTGGACGGTGCCATCCTCTCCAAAAGGACCGTGCAGCACAGGGAAAACCACATCCACTGTCAGCACCTGCCCTGCGCTTTCGCCTTCCAAAAAATAAAGTCCGCCAACGTTGGGATCGGGCAAAAAGGCAACACGGTTGCCGTGCAACAGCCAAGTCCCGTCTTTGTCAATAAAAATCGGCAGCACCTCAATATTGTCCAATTGCTTTAGTCCGTCTATTACTGCAGCAGCGGAACGCAGAGAAACTTCATGTTCTCCGGAACGACCACCATATAAGACTGCAACCTTCTTTATCATCTTCTTCCTCCATTCCGACATGCTACTGTAATTTATTCCTGCCTGCCGGCAAGTATGAGTCTTACAGATAAAGGCAAGCGCCGAAACGCTTGCCTTTATGTGCGCTTTTGTCCTTCTATTCTTCTGCCTGCCGCGCCTTGGCCTCCGCTATGATCTGTTCGGCAATATGGGCGGGCACTTCTTCATAATGGTCAAATTTCATACTGAAAGAGCCTCGCCCCTGCGTCATGGAACGCAAATCAATGGCATATTTCAGCATTTCCGCTTGCGGCACGTGGGCCTTGATCACCTGGTTGCCGCCCACCGCTTCCATACCTAAAATCCGGCCGCGGCGGCTGTTCAGATCGCCCATGATGTCGCCCATGAACTGTTCCGGTACCGTAACTTCCACATACATAATAGGCTCCAGTAGGACCGGTTGGGCCTGCTCCATGCCTTTTTTAAATGCCAGGTGAGCTGCAATTTTAAAAGCCAATTCCGAAGAGTCCACAGTATGATAAGAGCCGTCATAAAGGGTGGCTTTAATATCAACTACAGGGTAACCGGCCAGAACACCATTCTCCATAGCCTCCCGCAGGCCTTTTTCTACGGCGGGGATATATTGACGCGGTACTGCACCGCCAAAGATTTTATCTTCAAAGACAAAATATTCACCTGCAGGCAGCGGGGAAAACTCAATCCAGACATGGCCGTACTGGCCACGCCCGCCCGATTGTTTTTTATGTTTCCCTTCCACTTTGGCCGTCCCGCGGATAGTTTCTTTATACGGGATTCTGGGCAGCGTCAGTTCTACCTCCACGCCAAATTTTTTCGCCAGCTTGCTGGTAATAATCTCTAGGTGCAATTCGCCCATCCCGGAAATCAGCGTTTGTTTTGTTTCTGTATTCCTCTCCATGCGAAAAGTGGGATCCTCTTCCAGGAAACGGGCCAAGCCGACTGCCACTTTATCCTCTTCACCCTGTTTTTTCGGCTCCACGGCAAAGGTTGTTACCGGCTCGGGGAAAGTAATGGGCGGGAAAACAAAAGCGCGCTTTTTGTCGCACAGTGTATCACCGGTGGCCGTCACCTGCAGCTTGGCCACGGCGGCAATATCGCCTGCAGGTACTTTGTCCAGGTTTATCTGATTCTTGCCGAGCATGGTAAAGAGCTGCCCCAAACGCTCGTCTTTACCCTTATTGGCGTTGTACAGCTGGCTGTCAGCGGACAGTGTACCGGAATAAACTTTAAAATAGGAGATTTTACCCACATAGGGGTCGGCAAATGTCTTAAAGACCAGCGCAGAAACAGGTTCCGCAGCATCAATTTTCACGTTGATTTCTTCTTCGCCTTCCGGTGTACTGCCTGCGACCGAGCCTATATCGGTCGGAGAAGGAAAAGCCGTGGCAATCATGTCCAGCAGCGGCTGCATGCCAAAATTAAGCGTTGCCGCACCGCACAGGACAGGAACAATTTTTCCTGTTAAAGTACCTTTACGCAATCCCGAGTTGATTTCCTCGTCTGTAAGCGGCTCCCCTTCCAAGTATTTCATCAGCAGGTCGTCATCACTTTCCGCCACGGCTTCCATCAGTTTTTCCCTGTATTCTTCCGCCGCCGCGGCAAGATCGGACGGGATTTCTCCCTCTTCCACCTTCCTGCCGTCACCGCTAAAGGTAAGGGCTTTCATTTTCACCAGATCAACAACGCCCCTGAAAGAGGCTTCCGCACCAATAGGCAACTGGACGGGCACCACATTCAACCCGAAAAACTCCTGCAACTGGGCCAGAACCTTGTCATAGTTGGCATTTTCCCGGTCCATGCGGTTGACAAAAACGAGACGCGGCAGGTTGTTTTCATCCGCATAAGTCCAGACTTTTTCCGTACCAACCTCCACCCCGGACGTAGAGGAAACCACAACCACTGCTGCATCCGCGACGCGCAGTGCACTGGCAACATCACCAATAAAATCGAAAAATCCGGGGGTATCCAGCAAATTTATTTTTACACCTTTCCACTCCACGGGAGCCAGCGAAGTGTTGATGGTAATCTGCCGCTTTATTTCTTCCGCATCAAAGTCTGTGGTTGTTGTCCCGGCCTCAATCTTCCCCAGGCGATTAATCGCACCGGAGGTAAAAAGCATTGCTTCCGCCAGTGATGTTTTGCCTGCCCCTCCGTGCGAAATAAGAGCAACGTTACGAATTTTCTCCGTGGTGTAATACTTCACGCCAACGCCTCCTTTAACTTACCGGAAATCTCACCGGTAAAAATGCTGCATAACAAAGCTTATTTCGACCAGTCCACGCGCATTTCCTGCTCAGGCTATTAATATTTCTCTTTCTCACATTTTTATGACCGCACGCGGCAAGCCCCCCGACCTGCAAACAGCTGCCCCGGGGGCAGCTGTTTGCCTGCTCTCTGCCGCTTGGGAAAGGAATTTTTTTGGTGGCAGAGAATATTCTCAGAAAAAATAGGGAGGAAAACATGATGACTGCAAAAAAACTGTATCGCTCCCGGGAACAGAGAATGATAAGCGGCGTTTGCGGCGGCATTGGCACTTATTTCAACACGGATCCTACCATTATCCGCCTGGCGTGGGTGCTGTTGTCCTTCTTTTTTTCCCTGGGCTTTGGCGGCTTGCTCGCTTATATCATCTGCGCTGTAATCATTCCCGAAGAGCCGGCTTAAGTTATTTCTGCGCAAGCCTCCATTGCACATACCCGATCAGCCCGCCCCTCGCCATGATCTCCTGCATAAAAGCCGGGAAAGGCGCCGCTTGAAAAGTCTCTCCCGTCGTCAGGTTGGTAATGCTGCCGGCCGCAAGGTCAATCTTTACTTCGTGCCCTTCCTCAATCCGGGCGGCCGCCTCGGGGCTTTCCAGGATGGGTAGGCCGATATTAATGGCATTGCGGTAAAAAATCCGGGCAAAAGAATGGGCGATGACGCATGCCACTCCCGCCGCCTTCAGGGCAAGGGGGGCATGTTCCCGGGAACTGCCGCAGCCAAAATTCTTCAGGGCGACAATTATGTCTCCCTGTTTTACCTTCTCCGGAAAGGTTGCATCCACGTCTTCCATCACATGTTTTGCCAGTTCCGCCGGGTCCGATGTATTCAGGTAGCGGGCGGGTATAATGGCATCAGTATCAATGTCATTGCCGAACTTCCAAACTCGTCCCTGCATCTACAGCACCTCCTCCGGAGCTGAAATCTTGCCGGTAACGGCACTGGCGGACGCCACAGCCGGATTGCAGAGGTAGACTTCACTTTCCGGGTGGCCCATGCGGCCGACAAAATTTCTGTTTGTTGTGGCCAAGGCCCGCTCTCCTTTGGCCAAAATGCCCATATGACCGCCCAGGCAGGGACCGCAGGTGGGAGTGGAGACCACCGCCTCGGCCGCCAGGAAGATGTCAATCAGGCCTTCCTGCAATGCCTGGCGCCAAATATTTTGTGTGCCGGGAATAATAATGAGGCGCACATTTTTATGCACTTTTTTCCCTTTTAGCAATTGTGCGGCCACACGCAAGTCCTCCATGCGCCCGTTGGTGCACGAGCCGATCACAACCTGGTCAATGCTGATCTCGCCCACTTCACTGATGCCGCGCGTATTTTCCGGCAGGTGAGGGAAAGCAACCTGCGGTTCAATGTCTGCACCGTTAAAGGTGTAGACTTTTTCGTATTCCGCATCCGCATCGGGATACACAGGCTCATACGGACGCTTGGCACGGGCGGACACATAGTCCAGTGTCACTGTGTCAGGCGCAATAATGCCGCACTTGGCGCCCGCTTCAATGGCCATATTGCACATGGAAAGGCGGCTGTCCATGGAAAGGTTCGCAATCATCTCGCCGGTAAATTCCATGGAACGGTAAAGGGCTCCGTCCACGCCGATTTTGCCGATAAGATAAAGAATTAAATCTTTCCCGCTGACCCAGGGGCGCAGCGTGCCATTAAAGACAAACTTCAGTGTAGGGGGCACTTTAAACCAGGCTTCTCCCAACGCCATAGCCGCCGCCATGTCCGTGCTGCCAACACCGGTAGCCAGGGCCCCCAGGGCGCCGTAGGTACAAGTATGGGAATCGGCGCCGATAATTATTTCTCCGGGCAGTGCAAGGCCTTCTTCCGGCAGTAGAGCATGCTCGATGCCCATGCGCCCCACTTCAAAATAATAGGTGATATCCTGTTCCCGGGCAAATTCGCGGATAATTTTTGCCTGCTCCGCCGACTGGATATCCTTGTTGGGTGTAAAATGATCAGGCACCAGGGCAATACGATCCTTGTCAAACACTTTTCCCACTCCCAGGCGGCGGAATTCCCTGATGGCCACAGGTGCCGTCACATCATTGCCCAGTACCAGGTCCACCCTGGCATTGATCAACTCACCCGGCCGGACGGAATCTTTATCGGCATGCCGCGCCAGTATTTTTTCCGCAATGGTCATGCCCACTTTTGTTCACCTGCCTTCTCTCCATACTTTCCTGTGCTAAAAATCTTCCTTCGCCTCGATCCAGCTCATCATCCGCCGCAGTTTCCTTCCCACCTGTTCGATAAGGTGGTTTTTTTCCATGGTGTCAGTAGCATTAAAATACGGGCGGTTGGCTTGGTTTTCCTGGATCCACTCCAGGGCAAACTTCCCTGTCTGGATTTCCTGCAGTATTTTTTTCATTTCGCGGCGCGTCTCCTCCGTTATAATCCGCTTGCCGCGTGTAAAATCACCATACTGGGCGGTGTCCGAGACGGAGTAGCGCATGTAGGACAGCCCGCCCTCATAAATCAAGTCCACAATCAGTTTTAATTCATGCAGACATTCAAAATAGGCTATTTCCGGCTGGTAACCCGCTTCCACCAAGGTATCAAAACCGGCTTTAATCAACTCGGACACCCCGCCGCACAAAACGGCCTGCTCGCCGAAAAGGTCCGTTTCTGTTTCTTCTTTGAAGGTGGTTTCAATCACACCCGCCCGTGTACAACCGATTGCTTTGGCGTATGCCAAACCAAGGTCACGCGCCCTGCCCGAAGCATCATGGGCCACTGCCAGAAGACCCGGTACACCCGCCCCTTCGAGATACATGCGCCGGACTAAATGTCCCGGGCTCTTGGGGGCAACCATGATCACATCCACCGTTTCCGGGGGCACAATCTGCCGGAAATGGATATTAAAGCCGTGGGAGAAAAAGAGGGCGTCCCCCGGATTAAGATGCGGCTTTATTTCCGCTTCATATACCTCCCGCTGTTTTTCGTCGGGCAATAGAATCTGGATCACATCGGCCGCCCGGGCGGCCTCGGCCACAGTCATCGCTTTCAGACCCGCCGCTTCCGCTTCCGCCCAGCGGCGGCTGCCCGAGCGCAGCCCAACAATGACATTGACACCGGAATCCTTTAAGTTCTGTGCCTGGGCGTGGCCTTGGCTGCCGTAACCCATCACCGCCACAGTCCGTCCCTGCAACAAAGCCAGGTCGGCATCGGCATCATAATAAATTTTTGCCATGATCTTTTCCCTCCCCGTTCCGGATTGTTTTCGCACCGCGCAGCAGTGATATTTTACCTGTGCGCACCAGTTCCAGAATACCGTAATGAGATAATAGCAGCTGGATAGCTTCCAGTTTTTCGTCATTGCCTGTCACTTCAATAATCATGGATTGCAGGGAAACATCAACAATCTTGGCCCGGAATGTATCCACAATCTGCTGTATTTCCGCACGGCTCGCCGCCGGTGCCCTAACCTTGATCAGCACCAGTTCCCGGCTGACGGACGGCTCCCGTGTCAGGTTGGAAACCTTAATGACATTTACCAGTTTGTGCAACTGCTTTACAACCTGCTCCAGTGTTTTTTCATCCGCTTCCAGCTCTATGGTCATGCGGGAAATGCCGGGATCCACCGTCCTCCCCACAGCCAGGCTTTCAATGTTAAAGCCGCGCCTGGCAAAAAGCCCGGCCACACGGACCAGGACTCCCGGTTTATCTTCTACCAGCACCGCCAGGACATGTTTCACACTGACCCCCCCCTCATCATTTCATTGATGGGACTGTTGGGCGGAACCATGGGAAAAACATTTTCCTCCGCGCGCACACGGAAATCAATGACCACCGGCCCGGGCGTCTCCAGGGCCTTTCTAATTGCCGGCACCACTTCCCGCGGTTTTTCCGCCCGCAGCCCGCCGGCTCCGAAAGCTTCAGCCAGTTTGACAAAATCGGGGCTCCTACTCAGGTCCACGGCGGAATATCTTTTTTTGTAAAACAGTTCCTGCCACTGGCGGACCATGCCCAGATAACGGTTGTTAATAATGGCCACCTTCACAGGCAGGTTATAACTTACCGCCGTTGCCAACTCCTGCAGGTTCATCTGGAAGCTGCCATCCCCGGCAATACAGAAAACAGTCTCTCCGGGAGCGCCGATCTGCAGGCCCAGGGATGCCGGCAAACCAAATCCCATGGTGCCCAGACCGCCGGAAGTAACAAAGGCGCGCGGCTTTGTAAAGCGGTAATACTGGGCCACCCACATCTGGTGCTGGCCAACATCAGTGGCTATCAGCGCCTCCCCACCTGTCTCCCGGTAGATTGATTCGATGACATACTGGGGCAGAATCTCGCCGTCCGGCTCCTGCACATAAGTGAGGGGAGCTTCCTGCCGCCAGGCCTCTATCTTGGCCAGCCACTTCGGATGTGTCTTGGGCGCCACTTTTTTCAACAGTTCCGTCAGCACCCTTTTCACATCACCCACAATGGGAATGTCAACGCTTACGTTTTTCCCGATTTCCGCCGGGTCAATGTCAATATGCACCACTTTGGCTCCCCGGGCAAAGCTGCTCAAATCTCCCGTCACCCGGTCGTCAAACCTGGCACCCACGGCAATGATCAGGTCCGCCTTATGCATGGCCATGTTGGCCCAGTAAGTCCCGTGCATCCCCAGCATGCCAAGGGAGAGGGGATGGTTGCCGGGGAAGCCGCCTATTCCCATCAAGGTGGTGGTTACGGGAATGTCGGCCGTCTCCGCCAGCTGCCGCAGCTCTTCATGCGCACCGGCAATTACCACACCGCCGCCGGCATAGAGTAGAGGCTTTTTTGCCCTGGCAATAGCTTTGGCGGCCCTGTTGGTCTGCCCCGGGTGACCGTCATAGGTCGGGTTATACCCGGGGATGCTGACAGTCTGCGGGTAGCGGAAATCGGTCACCGCCGACTGAACATCGGTGGGCAGGTCGATCAGGACCGGCCCCGGTCGGCCGGTGGCGGCAAGATGAAATGCTTCTTTAATTATGCGTGGCAAATCTTCCACATTCGTTACCAGGTAGTTGTGTTTTGTTATCGGCAGGGTTATGCCAAAAATATCGGCTTCCTGGAAAGCGTCTGTTCCAATCATGGAGGTGGCCACCTGCCCGGTGAAAGCCACCAGGGGCACGGAATCCATGTAGGCATTGGCCAGTCCTGTCACAATGTTGGTGGCACCGGGACCGGAAGTGGTAAAAACAACCCCAGTCTTGCCCGTAACACGGGCATAACCGTCCGCGGCATGAACGGCGCCCTGCTCGTGCCGGGAAAGATAATGCGTAATGCCTGCATCATACAAGGCGTCATACAAATTGAGCACCTTGCCGCCGGGGTAACCAAAAACAACATCCACATTTTCCCGTTTCAGTGCTTCCACAATCATGTGCGCACCGCTTAATTTCATGTTGCTTCATCCTCTCTGAACACTGCACCCGTGCTGGCACTGGTAACAAGCCTGGCGTAGCGGGCCAGATAGCCTGTGGTGATTTTAGGTTTAGGCAGTGTCAGTTCTGCCAGTCTTTTTTGCATTTCTTCTTCGCTGATTAAAAGCTCCAGCTTGCGGGCCGGAATATCTATGGAAATAAGGTCGCCTTCCCGCACCGCGGCAATTGGCCCTCGCTCCATGGCCTCCGGCGAAACGTGGCCGATGGCGGCGCCCCTTGTTGCCCCGGAAAAACGGCCGTCCGTAATGAGAGCCACATCTTTGTCCAAGCCCATACCGACTACGGCAGCAGTCGGTGTCAGCATTTCCCGCATGCCGGGACCGCCTTTAGGCCCTTCATAGCGGATGACAATCACATCACCTTTCCTGATTCTACCGCCCAGAATTGCCGCCGCCGCCTCGTCTTCACTGTCAAACACACGGGCCGGCCCCGTTTTTTTCAGCATTTCCGGCGCCACCGCCCCCTGTTTGACCACGGCGCCATCCGGGGCCAGGTTGCCGCGGAGAATGGCTATACCGCCGCTTGCATTGTAGGGTTTGTCAAAAGGACGGATAACCGACTCGTCCAGTACCTGTACCTCCCCCAGCTGTTGGCCAAGGGTTAAGCCGCTGACAGTCAGGCAGTCTGTATGGATATAGCCTTTCTCTGCCAGTCGCTTCAGCACTGCCTGGATGCCGCCGGCGGCATGCAGGTCTTCCACATGGTGATCGCCGGCCGGCGCCAGCTTGCACAGCTGAGGTGTCCGTTCACTAATGGTATTAATATAGTCCAGGTCAAGGCGGATACCCAGCTCATGGGCGATGGCGGGCAGGTGCAGCACCGTATTGGTGGAACAGCCCAGGGCCATATCCACAGTCAGTGCATTGTTAAAAGCCTGCTGCGTCAGGATCATGCGGGGTGTTAATTGCTGCCGCACCAAATCCAGCACCCGCATTCCGGCTGCTTTCGCCAGGCGCACACGGGCCGCCGTCATGGCAGGGATAGTACCGTTGCCAGGCAGCCCCATGCCCAGAACTTCCGTCATACAGTTCATGGAATTGGCTGTAAACATGCCTGAACAGGAACCGCAGCCGGGGCAAGCTGCCAGTTCCAGTTCAGCCAGCTCCGCAGCGTCCATGATTCCCGCCCGGACGCTCCCCACAGCTTCAAAAACAGTGTTTAAATCCACCGCTTTCCCCCGGTGCCTGCCGGCCAGCATTGGGCCGCCGCTGACAAAAACGGCAGGCAGGTTCAGTCGGGCCGCGGCCATGAGCATACCGGGCACAATCTTATCGCAGTTGGGGAGAAAGACAAGTCCGTCCAGCGGGTGGGCACGCACCATGACTTCAATGGAATCGGCGATCAGCTCCCGGCTGGCCAGTGAATAATGCATCCCTTCATGGTTCATGGCCAGGCCGTCACAGACGCCAACGGTAAAAAACTCCAAAGGCGTGCCGCCGGCCAGCCGCACACCGGCTTTCACCGCCGTCGCCAGCTGGTGCAGGTGTTTATGCCCCGGGACAAAATCACTGGCCGCGTTTACAATACCAATGAGCGGGCGCTCGAGCTCTTCCCGTACTAATCCCATGGCATAAAAAAGGGAACGGTGAGGTGCGCGTTCCACACCTTTTTTCATCTTGTCACTGTTCATGGTCTTCCTCCTGTCAGTCTCAAATTGACGGATAAACCGGCTCTCCTTCACTGCCCACCAGCCGGCGGTAACGGGTAATCAGATCCTTGGTAACGGGGCCGGGCTTGCCGTTGCCAATCTGCCTGCCGTCCACGGACACCACCGGGATGACTTCGGCGGCCGTTCCGGTCAGAAAGCATTCGTCCGCCACGTAAAGTTCATGGCGTGTAAACGGTTTTTCCGCCACTGGATAGCCGGCGGCTGCCGCTTCCGCCAGGATAGTCTGCCTGGTGATGCCGTTTAAAGCCCCGAGGTAAGTAGGCGGAGTAATAACTACACCTTTTTTCACAATAAAGACGTTATCGGCAGTCGCTTCCGCCACATACCCCTGGCCGTTCAGCATGATGGCCTCCATGACGCCCGCCTGGTTGGCTTCAATTTTCATCAAGATATTGTTCAGGTAGTTCAATGATTTAATTTGCGGGTCAAGCGCATCAGGCGCGTTGCGCCGTGTGGGAACGGTTATGACCGCCATGCCGTTGTCATACAACTCCTGGGGGTAAAGCACAATGGAACTGGCAATAATGACAGTGGTGGCCCTGGAGCATTTGCGCGGATCCAGGCCCAGATCGCCCGGTCCCCGGGAGACGACCACGCGGATGTAAGAATCCTGCAATTCGTTGCGACGGACTGTCTCCAGTACCGCTGCCAGCATTTCGTCATAACTTTCGGGTATGTCAAGCAAAATGGATTTTGCCGACTCATAGAGGCGGTCAAGATGCTCACGCAATTTAAATACTTTCCCTTGATAAGCACGGATTCCCTCAAAAACACCGTCACCATAAAGAAATCCGTGGTCAAAAACAGAAACAGTAGCTTCCTCTTCCCTGACATAACGTCCGTTCAAGTAAATAATCCTGCTCAATCCTACTGCCTCCTCACTTTCTAATCTCCGCCTGCCCGGCCGGAATGATAAAAAAAACCTTCCGCCCCTGCAGATAGCAAGGGGCGAAAGGACTCCTTCCGCGGTACCACCCTTATTCACCGGCATCAGCCGGCCTCAGGCATCCTGCAGTAACGGGCAGGACCCGTCTCCGCTTACTGGCAGTGCGTTCAGCGGGCAGCTTCGAGGTGACTTTCTTCTCCGCCGTCTACCGGTTCGCAGCACCCACCGGCTCTCTGAAATAACGGGCGGGGAATACTTTCCCCCATCATTGCCTGTCACAGTGTAATAAAAATTTGAATCTTATTATATCCAAGCCCGCTGAAGTTGTCAACAAAAAACTTGCAATTGATTGTGTCGGGGTTAATTGCAAGTTTTATTGCCACCCATATTTTGGCACCTCTGATAATATTGCCATCTCATTAGCAGATCTATATCCATGAATTTTTCTTGGGTAATTATTCATCCAGTTCTCAATTCGCCTGA
>JAAYLG010000027.1 GCA_012522075.1 Bacillota bacterium | reverse complement strand
TCAGGCGAATTGAGAACTGGATGAATAATTACCCAAGAAAAATTCATGGATATAGATCTGCTAATGAGATGGCAATATTATCAGAGGTGCCAAAATATGGGTGGCAATAAAACTTGCAATTAACCTACGTATGGAATATAACCAGGGTCAGGGAACTCTTACCCATGCTAAAGCAGGCACACCCGCATATTATTATCGTCCTGGGCGGACCGGAAGTCAGTTACAACCCGCAGGAAGTGCTCTTCGCCCTGCCGGCTGCCGATTACCTGATTTCCGGGGAGGGGGAAGAACCTTTCGCCCTATTGCTACAGGCACTTTTGCACGGCAAAAGCCTGGAAGGCATACCGGGCCTCTGTTATCGCAGCGGTAGCCGGATTATTACAGCTGCACCTCACACCTCTGCGGCGGAACCGCCCGATCCTTATACAAGCGCTTATTTTTCCACCTTAAAGGGCCGCATAGCTTACCTGGAGACAAGTCGCGGCTGCCCCTTTGCCTGTGCTTTCTGTCTCTCCGGCCGCTGCAGCGGCGTCCGTTTTTTCTCCCCGGAAAGGGTTGAAAAAAATCTGCTGCAACTGGCAAAGAGCGGTGCTCAGACGGTAAAACTGGTGGACCGCACTTTTAATGCCAACCGCACCAGGGCGCGCGAAATCTTCCGTTTCATTCTTGACCGCTACGGCAAAGATATCCCGGATGGTGTACGCTTTCACTTTGAAATGGCAGGCGATCTTTTGGATGCAGAAACAAGAGACCTCCTGGCGACAGCACCGCGCGGGGCATTCCAGTTTGAGATCGGTTTGCAAAGTTTCAACCCCAAAACGCTGGCCGCCGTCTCGCGCACAACGGATATAGCATTGCTTAAGGAAAATATCCGGAAAGTATTGGCCTTGGGGAATATCCATGTCCACCTGGATCTCATTGCCGGGCTGCCGTATGAAGACTTGAGCAGTTTCCGGGAAAGCTTTAATACAGCCTACGGGCTACAGCCGCATCTGTTGCAGCTCGGCTTTCTTAAAATCCTGCCCGGGACACCCATGCGCGACAACCCGGAGCAGTTTCCCTGCCGGTATGACAAAGACCCGCCTTATGAAGTGCAGGCCACCCCCTGGCTGTCTGCGGCAGATTTGCTCCTTTTGCACAAAGTGGAGGCGGCATTAAACCGCCTCTACAACAGCGGGCGCTTCCGGCGCACACTGCGTTACCTCCCACAGGCTACGGGGAAAACACCCTTTTCCCTCCTGCGCTGTTTCGCCGAAGATGCCAGCGCCGGGACGGACAGGATGTCCCTGGATGACTACACCGCTCTTGTCTATAACTATTTTTCCGCCTGCCCGGGTGTAGACAAAACAGTGCTGCGCGACACCATGGTATGCGACCGCCTGGCCACCAATGCCTCCGGCAAACTGCCTCCCGTCCTACGGATACAGGACACAGCCCTGAAAAGGGCCGTCCGCAAAGTGGAGAAAGCATTCTCGCCCACACCCGGCCGACGGCGGGGATATGCCTTGCTTTACAGTGAACCATGCCTAGTCTTTGCAGAATACGGCCGGAAGGACCGCGTCACCGGAGAATATCCCCTGACCCGTTTTCAGGTTTGATAGAGCGGCACCCTGCAGCAACTGTGCAGAGTAGTAATATTACGCCCTTTGGTGGCAAATAATAGCCATAAATAGATGCACAAAAAGCGTCCGTATCTGTTTGAGGAGGCGTCTATGCACACTTTAAGCCATTTGCAGGAAGCCCTGCATCAGAAAGAACAGGCACTGATACAGTATGTCAGGTATATGCGGGAGGCCCAGGACAGTGAAAATGAAGAAATTGCGGCACTGTATGCAGACCTGGCCAAGGCTGAGGAAAAACATATTGCAGTAATCAGGGATCAAATTACACAATTGTCACAAGGGATGGAAACTCTGAACAAATACCAGCAAATCAATCAGTACAATTCCCAGCACTCCACCTACCGGCATGAACAAAAACAATAATGCGAGTCGCACCGGCTAATTGCCGGTGCGCCTGCTTTTACAACTGTACCTTATAAAATTCACTTACTCTTTTTCGCACTTCCGCCAGGACTTCCTGCACATTAATGCCTTGCTTTTCATAAGCACGAACCCAGTCATGCCATGTTTCCTCGGCAGCAGCTTTCCACTTGCCTCGCTCTTCCGCCGTCAGCCTGTTAATCTCTCCGCCGGCAGTGGTGATGTCGTTTGTAACTTTTTGCAGCCGGGAATTGTAGTATTGTTCTATTTCCAGCAAAGCCGCATCGCCACTGTAGCGGGTAAAAATCTCCTGGATATCGGGCGGCAGCGAATCCCACTTGTTTTTATTCATTACAAACCAAAACGGCATGACCTGAATTTTTTCATCAAGGTAATACTTGGCCAGTTCCACCAGGGCAAAGCCGTCAACACCGTGCCAGTCGGAGATAAAGCCGTAAACCACATTCCGTTCCAGCGACCGGTACAATTCCGTAATGGGAATGGACACCGGCACGGCACCCAGTTTGGCTACGAACTGGGTTACAGGCCCCCCGGAGCAGCGAATTTTTACTCCCTGAAGGTCAGCGGCGGTAGCAACTTTTTTATTTGTCCCCAAAGGAGCGACCATATTTGTCTGCAGGAACAAAACATGCACATCTTGATATTCGGCAGCCAAGAGGTCTGTCTCCCGGTAAATGTCCCAGAGGATTTTCCCGCCCATATAAGCGTTTTCCACACCTATCATGGGCAGGCTGATAGCCTCAGTCCCGGGAAACTGCCCCGGAAAATGTGCGACCTGGCCCCAAGCCAGGTCGCAGATCCCCGATGTCACCAGCCTGTAGGAATCTGCCGGCCCGCCCAGGGTTGCGCCGGGGTAAACGGTAATTTTGATCCGGCCGTCAGAGGCGTCAGCCAGCCTTTCGGCATAAGCCGTAAAAAACTCACCCATGGCTGCCGTTGGCGGGTCCTGGTGGTGCAGTGTAAACTCATATACTTCATTTGCCGCATCGTTTGTATCGCCATTCCGCACCTTTTCCCCCCCGCAGGCCGTCAGTTGCGGCAGCAGGAGCACGGCTAAAAACAGGCACAGGTAGAACAGCTTTTT
>JAAYLG010000026.1 GCA_012522075.1 Bacillota bacterium | reverse complement strand
TGTTTCGGTAAAGGTTGGGAAAATGCGGACATTGAATTTGTCCCGGGCCGCCGCTCCTTTGAGGCGCTGATAAAAGTTGACTTCAATTTTGCCCGCTTCTTTGCGCAGTTGTTCCCAGGCGGCGGCGGCCAGTTCCCGCTCGCGGAGGAAATATGTTTCCATGCCGGCTTCATCCAGGACTTCGCCTGTTTTTTCCCGGATATAGACGACGCCGGTGGTGGCGCGAGCTGGGAGGTCGCCCGTGTCGTAGCGGGGAGGACTGCTGACGGTAGTGTTCGGGTCAACCCTGTCCGCGGGGGCGGTGGGTTCGTCCGGCAGGACCGGTTCGGGCAGGGGCATGGGCATCACCTGCGGCGGTGCCGGTTCAATGGCATCTGGCGGCTGGGAAGGGGTTGTCTGCGAAGAAGGGCCGTCCGCGGATATTTCGTATTTGGCACACCAGAACGATTCC
Source organism: Bacillota bacterium (assembly GCA_012522075.1). Classification (GTDB taxonomy): domain Bacteria; phylum Bacillota; class Dethiobacteria; order Dethiobacterales; family Dethiobacteraceae; genus DUUE01. The sequence continues at coordinate 5,245 of JAAYLG010000026.1, read as the reverse complement.
TGCAAATATTCCAGGACGATTTTGTCCCCCTCAAAGACATGAACATGGTCTGCGGGTACGCCGTATTTTTCTACAAGGAAGTCAATGGCTGCCTGGCGGTAGTCTGCGGCAAAGCCGGGCAGGGCGACTGCCAGGGTGAGTACAGCGGCAAGCATGAAAGACAATCGTTTTTTCATCTCAGGCCTCCTTTTTCTCTTTTGCCCTTTAGACGCAGGCGTGTCCTTGCAGGTTCCATGAAGGGTAATTTTCCGGCAAAAAAAAACTGCTCCCGGACGGGGGCAGTTTATTTGACGACTAAAACACTGGTTTTGGCTTCCTGGACAATGGCATTGCTGACACTGCCCAGGAGGGCTTTGGAGAGGCCGCCCAGGCCCCTGCTGCCCACAACAATGATATCGTATTTGCTTTTATGGGCATAATCAAGAATGGCGCTGGCCAGGTGGCCTTCCAGCAGGACGGTGTGAACATCCAGGCCCGCATCGGCAAAAACTGCGGCTGCTTTGCGCAGGATGGCATTGCCCCGCCGGCGCTTTTCTTTTTTTATCACTTGGATAATGTCCTGGCCGAGGTTCATCATGCTGTCCGTCAGGTATTTATCCACCGTATAAGCATAGACGATGGTGATTTCGGAGAAGACGCAGCGTGCGGCCAGACTTGCCGCTTCATTTACAGCTTTCATGCTGTGGGGGGAACCGTCTGTACAGACAAGGAGGCGCATGTTTCTCTCATCCCTTCGCTTTTTATAATTATAATTAGGCGGGAGGGAGTCCGGTTCCTGCCTGGAGAGAGAATAACAATTTATTCACAATTAATGCTGGAATTGCATGAAAAAAGGAGAAAAAGGCGGCAATGTAGAACCATTAAAAAAATTTTTTTCGCCTAATTTTTCAGACACTAGTGGACCCGGCGCGCCTCCATATTGAGGTGACGGAAAATGCGGTAATGGAAGATTTCGAGCAGGTGCAAAAAATCTTGCAGAAGTTAAAGGGACTGGGGGTGAAAATCGCCCTGGACGATTTTGGCACCGGCTTTACTTCCCTGGCTGTGCTGCAACAGTTGCCGGTGGATATTGTGAAAATTGACCGGACATTTATCCAGGGGCTTGGCCAAAATGAGAAAGACAGGGCCATTGTCCATGCCATTATCACGATGGCTGCCGCACTGGGGCTGGAAGTGACGGCGGAGGGGGTGGAAGCGGAGGAGGTGCTGCCGCTTTTGGCGTCAATGAAGTGCGACCATGCACAGTGTTATATTTTAAGCAAACCTCTGCCGGAGGTGGAGCTGCTCGGCCTTTTGGGCAGGCAGGAAGAAAGAAAATAAAAGGGGTAGAAAGCGGGAGGTAAAAGTGAAAATATTCCCTTGCCAGAAAGAGAGGAACATTGTAGAATAAAATTAATTGGTTCGATTTTTAACCATTCTTACTGGCGGGGAGGGTGAACGTTGCCAAAAACTGCGCCCTGGTTAAGAAGTTTTATGTTGCTGTTTATCATGAACTCCCTGATGTGGTTCGGGGTTGCACTCATGATTCCCACGCTCCCCCTCTTTGCACGCCAGTTGGGGGCGTCACAGGCGGAAGTCGGCTACCTACTGGGCGGTTTTGGCGTGGCGGCGCTTTTGATACGCCCCTATGCCGGGTATGCCTATGACAATTACAGCAAAAAGACTGTGCTCTTGGTCTCGCTTGCAGCCCTTGCCTTGCTAATGTTTTCCCATACGCTGGCGGCCACTTATTTGTTTTTGTTTGCCATCCGCGTCTGCCACGGCCTGGTTTTCGGCTTTGCTTCCACCGGCGGCAATGTCATCATTGCCGATATTGTGCCTGTCGAGAGGCGTTCCGAGATGATTGGTCACTACGGCTTGGGCAATACGCTGGCCATGTCCGTGGGACCGGCCATTGGCCTCTTTATTGCGTCTGCATACGGCTTCAACACTATGTTTCTTAGCTGCGGCGCTTTTATAGCTGCAGCTTCCCTCTTGACAATTTTTATTGACTCTTCGCGGCTGCATAATGCCAAGCGCAACTTCACTTACGAGACTGCCTTTGAGCCCCGGGTGCTGCCCCTTAGCCTTGTTGTGTTTATTGTTGGCATGTTTTTTGGCGGTCTCAATACTTTTGTGGCCATGTTAGGCGAAGAAATCGGCATTTTCAACGGCGGCATCTTTTTCACATTAAATTCCATCGGCGTCGCCATTCCCCGGTTGTTTGCCGGGAGAATTCAGGACAGGCGCGGCCCCAGGCCGGTAATACCGGTCGGCCTTTGTTCCCTGGCACTGGGCTTGGTTGTCCTTGGTTTAAGCAGGGAGATTTTTGCTTTTTCCGCGGCCGCGCTGCTCACCGGCTTTGGCTTGGGCATCGTTTGGCCTGCCATGCAGGCCATGGTGGTTAATATGGTGGAGCCGGGACGCCGCGGCGTGGCGCTTTCCACCTACGGGGCGGCGGTGGATGTCGGCATTGCCGCCGGTGCCATTGTGCTGGGCTGGGTGTCCGACCTGACTTCCTTAAGCACCATGTACCTTGTCAGTGCCGCCGGCGTTATTATCCCCTTCCTTGCTTTCCAGCTTTATATCTTCCCGGATTATGAACGCAAAGTGGCGGAGCTGGGGGAGAGAGTGCCCGCAGCGGCGGCCGGCGGGGGAAAATAGAAAAGGAGGGGCTTTCTCCAGGCCCCGTTTTTTTGTTTGGGCGGGATAAAATTTTTCCTTCTTTACCCGCTTGGGGAGAGGGAATGCCGGGTTTTTGTCGTATTATTTGAGGGAATATAAAAAAGCAAGGCGGTTTGCTGTCTTTAGGGAAGAAGGAGGCATGATAATGATAGATCATATCCGGAAACTGATTTTGGAAGCGAAAAGAAAGGCCGATGCAGAAAGCGGCAGTAACGTGGAGCCGCAGTTTGCTCAAAAAATTGACTGGCCCGTGACCTGTACAGTGGGCCCGGGATTGGAAGGCGCCATTGCCTGTGAGAGTGCCGTCGGTTATGTGAACGGTTCTGCCGGCAAGTTGATTTATCGCGGCTACGATGTTTTTGACTTGTGTGCCTATTCCACCTTTGAGGAAGTTACATATCTTTTGCTCCACGGGGAATTGCCAACAGAGGAGGAGCTGGACAACTTTAAGGCGGAATTGTGCCGGCGCCGTCATGTGCCCCGCACTTTAAGGCAACTGATGAGCAACCCCATTGAAGAGATGAATGACATGGCGGCCCTGCGCCTGGGGGTGGATTTTTTGCGGCGTACCCACTCCAAAGTAGATACAATTGAGGCCAGGCCGCGCAGTGAAACGGCAATCAGCTCAGATGAAGATTCCATCCCCATGGAAAAGGCCCCCTACGGGGAGAAAAAGGCCATTTATGAATTTACCAAGAATGCACTGGGGCCGAACAAGCCGGTGGATCTGGCTACCTGTTACGACCTGATTGCCGCCATGCCCACCATTGTGGCCGCCGTCCACCGCATCAAGGCGGGCAAGTTGCCCATTGAACCGCACCCGGATCTCGGCCATGCGGCCAATTTCCTCTATATGATCAGGGGCGAAAAACCTTCGCTGCTGGAAGAAAAAGTGATGGATGTGGCGCTGATTCTGCATGCGGACCACGGAATGAATGCCAGCACTTTTGCCACCATGGTGGTTGCTTCCACCCTGTCGGACATCTATTTCTCCATCGGTGCGGGCATTGCAGCCTTAAACGGCCCGCTGCACGGCGGCGCCAATGAGGCGGCCATTAAAGCGCTGCAAGAAATCGGGCATAAGGACAATGTCCGGGCCTGGCTGGACGGGAAACTGGCCAGGAAGGAGAAAATACCGGGCTTTGGGCACCGTGTGTATAAGGCGTACGACCCGCGTGCCCGGATTCTGGGGCCGCTGGCTAAGGAACTGGCCAAGGAGCACCCGGAGTGCCGCACACTGACGGAGACGGCGGAGGTGCTGGAAGAGGAAATGGTCCGGCGCTTTGGCGAGTCAAAAGGGATTTTCCCCAATGTGGATTTCTATTCCGGCCTGGTTTACATGACCATGGGGCTGGACCACCATCTCTTTACACCCATTTTTGCCGTAAGCAGGGTTGCCGGCTGGACGGCGCGGACCATTGAATACCTGGAAAACAACCGTATTTTCCGGCCCCGGGCTGTTTACACAGGTTCATTTGATAAAAAATATAAGCCGCTCGCCGAGCGGTAAGCAAGATAAAACTCCCCCGGCATAACCCGGGGGAGCTACTTTTTATGTGCACTAGCGGGCGTCTTCGATTTTCCAGGCTTTCCAGACATTGCCCACAAGATCCGGTGAAGGCTTTAATGTTTCTTTGCCTTCCTGCCAGCCTGCCGGCGTGGCTTCTGTGCCGTTTGATGCCCTGACCAGTTGGAAGGCCTTTATCTGTCTGATTGCTTCGGCAATATTGCGGCCCACGGAGGGGGTAAGTACTTCAAACCCCTGGATAATGCCGTCGGGGTCGATGATAAAGCGGCCCCTTGTTTCTACACCGCTGTCTTCGTCGTAAATGCCGTACAACTTGCCAATACTGCCATCCTGGTCGGAAAGCATAGGGAAGGGGATGTCTTTGCCTATCATTTTAGATAATTCGTGGTCGTTCCACATTTTATGGACATAAACACTGTCCACACTCACAGCAAGGACTTCAACGTCGAGAGCTTTCAGCTTGTCATAATTCGCGGCAACTGTCGCGATTTCCGTTGCTCAGACGAAAGTGAAATCTCCCGGGTAGAAACAGAGCAGAACCCATTTCCCCCGATACTCATCCAGGCTGAAATTCATAAATTTGCCCTGATAATAACCGGAGGCGGCAAAAGCCGGCGCCTCTTTACCCACTATTGGCAGCATACTCTTAACCTCCTTTACGGGATCGGCTGCGGCTGCATCACTGACAACGGCGGCCGGTTTTTTCAGGGGCGGCCGCTGGCAACCGGGTTTGAATTCTTCAGGCATAGTCATCCTCCTTTTTGGCAGTTGTGAATTTTGTTACATATATATTATAACACTTGGCGGGCGGGGATCTTAACGAATTCCTAATAAAATGCAGTTGATTGCGAATATTATCGTGTGCGGCGGCAAAGTTGCAGCGTAAAATGTAGGTTTGTCAAACATTTTGGACACAGTACAGTTTTAAGGTTAATTGCAAGTTTTATTGCCACCCATATTTTGGCACCTCTGATAATATTGCCATCTCATTAGCAGATCTATATCCATGAATTTTTCTTGGGTAATTATTCATCCAGTTCTCAATTCGCCTGA
>JAAYLG010000166.1 GCA_012522075.1 Bacillota bacterium | reverse complement strand
AATTGAGAACTGGATGAATAATTACCCAAGAAAAATTCATGGATATAGATCTGCTAATGAGATGGCAATATTATCAGAGGTGCCAAAATATGGGTGGCAATAAAACTTGCAATTAACCGACACAATCTTTTAAATATTTTCTGCTTGACAAGATAACTTTTCCCCTGTAAGATAAGCACAATAGCAAATGCGAAACCGTTGAGTGAGAGTAGTAGCATAAGACCTTTTACGCACAGAGAGCCGCAGGCGGTGGGATTGCGGCGGTAAGGCTTATGGCGAATGGACTCACGAGGGCGCAGCCGAAATGCAAAGAGTAGGCAAGACGGGAACTCCGCCCGTTACCCCAGGAGCGTGTATGATTGTACACGATAATGAGCGGCGCAGATGCGCAATTTGGGTGGCACCGCAGAGAGCATTAAGCCTTTGTCCCAGAACGGGACAGAGGCTTTTCTAATGAGAAAAATGAACAGAGAAAGGAAGGATCAAAATGGCAAAAATACCGTATAAAATTTTCCTGACGGAAGAGGAGCTGCCAAGGTTCTGGTATAACCTGAAAGCAGTCATGAAAGAGCTGCCCGACCCCATGCTGCATCCCGGGACACTGCAGCCTGTAACAAAAGCCGACCTGGAGCAGGTTTTCTGTGAAGAACTGGTGGAACAGGAGCTGAATACAAAGGACAAATATATTGAAATCCCGGATGAACTCCGCAACTTCTACAAGATGTACCGTCCCTCCCCCCTGGTCCGCGCTTACTGCCTGGAAGCGGCGCTGGACACGCCGGCCGAAATCTATTACAAGTTTGAGGGTACGAACACATCAGGCTCGCACAAGTTAAATTCAGCGGCCGCCCAGGTGTACTTTGCCCACAAGCAGGGCATCACCTCCCTGACAACGGAAACAGGCGCGGGGCAATGGGGAACCGCCCTTTCCATGGCCTGCGCCTATTACGGCCTTGAGCTCACTGTTTACATGGTAAAGGTTTCCGCTGAACAAAAACCTTACCGCAAAACCGTTATGGAAACGTACGGCGCCACCGTCATCCCCTCGCCTTCCGACACTACGGAAGCAGGACGCGCCATCCTGGCCGCCGATCCTGAGACGGGCGGCTCCCTGGGCTGCGCCATCTCCGAAGCGCTGGAAAAAGCCATGACGACGGAAAACGCCCGCTACGTCCTGGGCAGCGTCCTGGACCACGTGCTGCTGCACCAGTCCGTAATCGGGGAAGAAACCAGAATTGCCTGCGAGAAGTACGGCATTGAGCCCGACATTATTATCGGCTGCGCCGGAGGCGGTTCCAATTTCGGCGGCCTGGTCGCCCCGTTTATGGGAGACAAAATCCACGGGAAAAACAATATTCATTTTATTGCCGTGGAACCGGCTTCCTGCCCGTCCCTGACCAGGGGGCGCTATGCCTATGATTTCGGCGACACGGGCCGCATGACCCCGCTTTTAAAAATGTATACTCTCGGTTCAGGCTTTATGCCCCCTCCCAACCATGCGGGCGGGCTGCGCTACCACGGCATGAGCAGCATCATCTCCAAGCTTTACCACGACGGCTTAATTGAAGCACGCGCCGTGGAGCAGACAAAAGTATTTGCCGCCGCCACCATGTTTGCCCGCCATGAAGGCATCCTGCCGGCCCCGGAATCAGCCCATGCCCTGAAAGTGGCCATTGATGAAGCGCTGAAATGCAAAGAAACGGGTGAAAAGAAAACTATTCTCTTCGGTCTCACCGGGACGGGCTACTTTGACCTGTCGGCTTACCGCAGCTATAACGAGGGCACTTTAAGCGACCGTATTCCCACCGATGAAGAGCTGGAAAAAGGCTTTGCCACCCTTCCCCGGGTAGACCGCTAAATTAGAGAGACAGCCGTGGATTTTGCGGCTGTCTCTCTTTTGCCTTTAGCAGGTAGAAATATGCCCTCCTCTGAGATAAAACCCTTTCCGGAAAAAACCGGAGGAGTAATCTATCACTGTATTGGCTACGTAATCTTCAAGCTCCCGGTCATAAACCAGCTTGACGCCGTTTTGTTCAATAACACGGTCGCTTGGGGTGGTTAACTCATCCAGAGTTAAATTTAGCTTGGGGCCGCCTCAGCCGAAACCGCCAAAGGAAACACGCAGCATCAAGTCTGCGGAGTTTTCCTGCCGGGCAGGTATTTCTTTCAGTGCTGCAGCCGCCTTCTCCGTAATGGTAAGCACATAGGTCACCTCCCGTCCGCTCTGTGCGTTAATATACCCCTATAGGGTATATTAACATCCTGTGCTTATTTTGTCAACATGGATACCGGCGGGAACTTCCCGAATGGTTTTCCCCGGGTCTAAAGGTCTCAGCCGGGCGCAGGGAAGCAGCAAAGCAGGCGGATAAGCCGGGCTGAACACCTGTAAAAGCAAAAAAGACAGGGACGAAACAATGCCCGTCCCTGTCCTGTAGACCAGGTAGAATTATCTTGCGTATTTCTGGGGTCCGGTTACATACAAATCATTGCCTTTGGCATCTGTCACAACAATGCACGGGAAGGCCTCCACTTCAATTTTGTAGATAGCTTCCGGCCCCAGGTCTTCATACGCCACAACCTCGGCTTTTTTCACCGACTTGGAAATGATGGCTGCCGCACCGCCAATGGCGGCAAAATAAACGGCTTTATGCTTAACCATGGCGTCCACCACTTCTTTGCTTCTTGGCCCTTTGCCGATCATACCTTTTAAGCCAAGGCCGAGCACGGCAGGCGTGTAGGCATCCATGCGGAAACTGGTGGTGGGGCCGCAGGAGCCCATTGCCTGGCCCGGTTTGGCCGGGCAGGGGCCCACATAGTAAACAATCTGTCCCCTCAGGTCAAAAGGCAGTTCTCCGGTTGCCTCGTAATTTTCCAGCAGGCGTTTATGTGCCGCATCCCGGGCGGTATAGATCACGCCGGTAATTTCCACACGATCGCCGGTTTGCAGTGAATCTATCACATCGTCAGTAAGCGGTGTGGTAATTTTTTTAATTTCCGACATTCTTTCTCCCCCTTTACAAGACTACTTCCGCATGGCGAGACGCATGGCAGTTCAGGTTGACTGCCACGGGCAGGCCGGTGATATGGGCTGGATAATACTCGATATGGACCGCCAGGGCGGTAATGCGGCCGCCAAGCCCCTGCGGTCCGATGCCTGTATTGTTGATTTCTTCAAGCAGTTCCTTTTCCAGCTGTGCATACTGCGGATTCGGGTTGGGTTCGCCCAATTTCCTGCCCAGTGCTTTTTTCGCCAGCAGGGTAGTCATTTCCATGGTTCCGCCAATGCCAACACCGACCACTACCGGCGGGCAGGGGTTGCCGCCGGCAATTTTCACGGAATCAACAATAAATTTTTTCACGCCGGCCAAGCCGTCGGACGGTTTAAGCATGGCCAGTCTTCCCATATTCTCGCTGCCGCCGCCCTTGGGCATCAGCATTATTTTCAGCTTGTCGCCCGGGACAACATCTATATGAATAATGGCCGGTGTGTTGTCACCTGTGTTTTTCCTGTTGAAAACCGGGTCTATGACCATGGATTTACGCAGATATCCATTTTTATAACCGCGCCGGACGCCTTCATTGATGGCGTCTTTCAGGCTGCCGCCCACAATATGCACATCCTGTCCCAGTTCAATAAAGAAGACGGCTGCGCCGGTATCCTGGCAGAGCGCCACACGCTCTTCACGGGAGTAACGGATATTCTCCAGAATTTGGTCAAAGATATATTTGCCGAATTCAGATTCTTCTTTTTCCTTGCTGGCAATAATACAATCTTCCACATCTTTGCCCAGGTCATAAGCGGCTGTCAGGCAAAGCTCCTCAACCGCATCAACAATCTTATCGACATGAACTTCTTTCATCGTTCATCCTCCCACTGCTTAATTGCATGAAGCCGGCCGGTGCAGCTCGCTGCGCCGGCCGGCGAGCTGATGTTTCTCCTCCGGAGCCTTGGGCGTGCTGTTTTTACTCTTCGGGAGGTGCAGGAATAAAGTTTTGCTCCATCAGCATCTTGGTGACATTGCGTGCACGGTAGATGGCAGCTTCCGCTTTGGCACGGAGTTCCGCTTTCGTCATTACCTTCTTGGCAATGCCGAGCTCAATGGCCTTCATGCCCACGTCAACAGCCTGGCGGATAAATACTTCCACATTGTCCATGGTAGGCAGCAGGTTGTCGGGACCCATGCCGATTTCCACGCCCAGGTCGGCAATGGTGTAGGCTGCGGTGACACACATTTCATCGGTAATGGTTGATGCCTGGACATCAAGCACACCGCGGAAAATACCGGGGAAGCAAATGGAGTTGTTGACCTGGTTGGGGAAGTCGGAGCGGCCGGTGGCAACGATGTAAGCGCCCGCTTCTTTTGCTTCCCAGGGCCAGATTTCCGGAATCGGGTTGGCACAGACAAAAACGATGGGGTCTTTGGCCATGGCTTTAATCCATTCTTTTTTGATTACATCCGGCCCGGACTGCGCGAGAGAAATGACTACATCGCAGCCTTCCATGGCTTCGGCAATGCCGCCGGTCCGACCTTCCGCATTGGTCCTGGCGGCCAGGTCGGCTTTTTGCGGGTATTTGTCTTTCAGTTCGTCAATACGTCCTTTATGCAAAATGCCTTTGCTGTCCACCACAAAGCATTTTGCCGGGTCTGCACCTGCGAAGAAAATCAGGTTGGAAATGCAGACGTTGGCTGCGCCGGCGCCGATAAAGGCGATTTTTACATCTTTCAGTTCTTTCTTTACGCAGCGCAGGGCGTTGATCAGGCCGGCCAGCGTCACGGTTGCCGTCCCCTGCTGGTCGTCATGCCATACAGGAATACGGCATTCCTTGCGCAGGCGAGCCAGGACTTCAAAGCACTTGGGCTGGGCGATATCCTCCAGGTTGATGCCGCCGAAAGAAGGCTGCAGCAATTTGACAAATTCAATCAATTTTTCGGGGTCCTTGGTATCTACGCAAATGGGGAAAGCATCAACACCGCCCAGGTATTTGAAAAGCAGGGCTTTGCCTTCCATAACGGGCAGGGCGGCTTCCGGACCGATGTCACCCAGGCCGAGAACGCGTGTACCGTCAGAAACAACGGCAACGAAATTGCCCTTGTTTGTATGTTCAAAAACTTTTTCCGGATGCTCGGCAATATCTTTGCAAGGAGCCGCTACACCGGGAGAATACCAAATGCTGAAATCATCATAGTTGCGTACGCTGGCTTTCAGGTCTACTTCGACTTTGCCACGGTAAAACGGGTGCAGGCGCAGTGCATCCTGGCCCGGTTTTTTCGCCTTTTCCAGAAGCTCTTCTTTATTGATCATACTTGTTTACACTCCTTTATCGCGCTGACAGAAAACGCTTTTCTACTCTCTCTGCTGTCTCCTGTTTAAGCGTAGTAAGATTTCCCTTCGTTGCCTACCTCTAGCTGTCATTTCTAGAGATGCTACTTAGGAAATAACCTGATTGACCCGGGTCAATCAGGTTATTTCCTTATCTTGGCTTACTGTTGCATGAACGGCTTACTTGGGGATAGCCATGTCGGGTTGGCCGGGTTCACTTTGCTTGGCTTCCGGATAGTACTTCATGATGGTCTCATGAATCCGGCTAACTTGCGCGGCCATGTTCTTACCGTCGGTGGCAGAAGTCTTCAGACCGTGTGCCGCCACGGCGGAGTTACCCATCTTCAGGTAAACGGGGGAGACTATGCGGACCATTTCAGGTGCATCATAGGTGCGGATAAAGCCGCCGGATGCGGGCGGGTTGTCAGTATGCAGGTCGATGGGCACATCGACAGCCTGGCGCAGGGCAGCCAGCATTTCCAGGGTCAGGTCGCGGATGGGGTTAATGGTGTCGGCGCCCAGCCTTTCGAACAGTTGGAAAGAAGCCGGGTTGCAGGCACCCATGTGGGCCGACAGTTTAATCTTCAAATCCGAGGGCAGGTCGCCGTTTTTACGCAGTTCGTTCAGGACCCACAGCAGACCTTCGTCGTAGCAGAGAATTCCGCGGCCGCCAAGTTCCACAACTCTCTTGACATCCTCAATGGCACGGACAACATTTTCCATGCCACGCAGGCGGTAACCAACACGAACACCTTGCGGTGTTTTTACGGTTGCGCCGATGTCGTATTCAGCACGGGGACCAACTGAGAAGTTAAGTTCGCAGCCCCAGTCTTTGGCAATGGCAATATATTCTTTGATATCTTTTGTGGTGTGGCGGATAATGCCATAAGTTTCGTCAACTTTGTTGATATGGACGCCGTATTCTTTCCAGGCTGTCTCGATCAATGCGCGCATGCATTCCGGGGAGTTGACGGTGGGAACTTCAATCCGGAATTGGGCGCCGTCGGGGAAACGCTTGGTGGAAGTAGGCAGATCATACCTGTCACCACCGGGCAACCCTAATTTTTCCAGCTGTTTTCTGGTCTCTTCGAAGAACATCATTCTTCCTTCTCTCCTTTTGCTTTTTATTTTTGTCAGCTTCTGACAGCTGTTTTATAGTTAAGCTTTTAGCTGTGAAGCTCCATACTTGGCAGCCAACTTGTTGAGTGCCTGAACAACTTCCTCATCAAGAGGCACACCGTTGGCCAGATTCTTTTGCGTGTTATTGTGCTCAATTTCACCCAGCATATAAACCGGGCCGCCGTCCACTGACGGCAAAGCTTTAATCATCTTGATGACTTCATCGACTCTCTGCTTGAAGCTTTCCGCATCATCAAACGCGTTAATGTCCAAGGCGATAAAGAAGTGCCCTGTGTTGGACGGACCGCTGAAGTCGGTGACATTTTTCACAGTCCCGGTCATGGCAGTATTCGTCAGAATGCCGCACAGGATATCCACCACCAGCGAGAGGCCGAAGCCTTTTACCCCGCCGATTGCTTCCAGGCTGCCCTCAAGAGCAGCGTGCGGGTCGGTTGTCGGTTTCCCGTCTTTGTCCAAAGCCCAGCCCAGCGGGATTTCTTTGCCTGTCAAGGCAGCGTAGCGAATCCGCCCGCGGGCAGTAACCGTGGTCGACATATCCAGAACGATTGGCGGGCATTCTTTTGCCGGTATGGCAAAGGAAATGGGGTTAGTTCCCAGAAGCGGCTTTTTCGTCCTGAAGGGGGCCATGGCCGGAGAGGCATTGGTGGTGACAATGCCAACCATATCTTCCTCAAGCGCCAGCATGGAGTAGTAAGCTGTAATCCCAAAATGGTTGGAATTTTTTACCGCAACCATGCCACAGCCGTATTCTTTTGCCTTTTGCATTGCCAGTTTCATTGCCTTGTGCCCGGCTACCTGGCCGAAGGAATTGTTTGCAGACAGCAGCGCCACGGCTTTATTGTCCATAACTGTATCTACAGGTGCGTCAGCAGACATCACACCCGCTTCAATCCTGCCTATGTAGGTTGGCAGCCTGACAATCCCGTGCGACTTAACCTCGCGCAAATCCGCCAAAATCAGGGTGTCCGCAATAATTGCCGCATTTTCCGGTGTCACTCCTACTTTAACCAATACTTCCCGGGAAAACTGTTTCAAATCCTCTACCGGATACAGTTGCATCTATTCACCTCCTTTACGGCAGCTTGGACAAATAAGCCACAAGCTTATTTCTTCAGGTGTTCAGGCAGCGGAGGTGCATAGGCCCAGACAATTTTGAACGGCTCGTCGCCTACGTTGATGATTTCATGCTCTACACCGACGGGTGAGAAAATCGCAGTACCGGGTTCCAAATCATATTCTTCGCCGCCGCAAATCAATTTACCCTTGCCGGAGATAACAAACATTGCCTCTTCCTGGTCAGTATGCTTGTGCAGAGGGATCCGGCTGCCGGGCTCTGTAACGTTTGTGCCCATGGAAATTTGTCTGGCCCCTACGGTATGTTCACTGATCAAAATTTTTGATACGCGGGGCGGCTCTCTTCTTGCACCCTCAACTTCGCTCTCCCTGACAATAACTTTGGCCATTTATCCCGTCTCCTTTCATAGAAATTTTATCCGCCTTGCAGGAACGGGAACAGTTCAATTCTGTCGTCATTATGGATAAGGCAAGTATTTTTATCTTCCCAGCGCCCGTTCCTGACAACAAGCCCAACCTGGTCTGCCGGTATCTGCCGGCTTGCCAGGAAGCCAAGCAATGGCATCGGTTCTTGCAAGGAAAGTTCTATTTCCTTTTCCTCGGCATGCTTTCTGAGGGTCAGGTGTAAAACTATCCTTGCCATAGCTTACGCTACAACCCCTTTTAGTACTTCCTCCTCACTCAGGTCAAAAACATGGCCGGTCGGCGCCAGCGGCTCGGTGTAAAGATATTCTGGCAGTCTGTCGTGGGCAGGGCTGATACCCGCCCGAATGTTAAAGCTGCGCTCCGTTCTGATGGCATTGGCTCCCATTTCCCAGATATCATCCACAGTCAGTTCCGTGCCGAAAAGGCCGTTGACCATATCGGCTATAAGCTGCGGTTCGGCGAAAAGAGGCGGGCGAACAAACATGCAGAGCCCCAGGCAATCGAGGGTTGTAATTTGAATCTGCGTCTTCCTCGACAAGTCCCCCTGCTTGTCAGTTCCCAGCGGATCTACTGTGGCACGGGCGCCAAAGCAGTTGCCGGCGGTATGGTCCGCCCCCATGGGCGAGGTCATGTAGGTAACACCGTTCCCTTTCAATGCACGGGGATCGTAGCCGGGGAAAGCCTGCCCTTTCGCTACCGGAATCCTGCGGCAGCCCAAGGTTTCGCCGGTAACCTTGGCGCCATGGCCCAACATTCTGCCAACCGGCGTATTCAGGTAAACCTCCTGCAGCAGTTTCAGGACACTTTCCACATTGCCAAACTCAGCCAGCCCCATTTCCATAGCCACGCCAAGGGCGGCACCCGTTTCAATGGCATCCAGGCCAAGGTCGTTGCAGACATGATTCAGCCTGGCCACATCGTCCAGGTTGGTCATGCCGCAGTTGGAGCCCAAAAGCGCCACGTTTTCATACTGCAAGGTAGAACAAATTTTCTTGCCGTTGACATCGGGGAAAATGTTGCTGCATTTAATGGCACAGCCGCTCATGCAGGACATGCCTGCCCTGCCCTCGCCGCCGCGTTCACAGATGAGTTCATACATTTTTTCGCCGGAAAGGTTTTCCGCGTATTCAAACGAACCCTGGCTGAAGTTTCTCGTCGGCAGAGCGCCCATGGCATTGACAGCGAGGAAAATCGCGTTTGTGCCCATTCTCCGGTTGACTTGCTTGATTTTATCGCTGTTGGCCAGCTCGCTGGTATATTTCCTGGCTGCGGCGGCAAACAATTCCTTGTTGTGATAAGTAACTTTGTTTTCCTTGGTGCGCAGGGCAACCACGGCTTTTAAGCCTTTGCTGCCCATGACGGCACCCATACCGCCGCGGGCGGCAAATTTCAGTTCGCCCTGCGGGTCGGACACTGCCACGCAGGCCGCGTGCAGCTTGTTTTCCCCGGCAGGCCCGATGCAAAGACAGGAAGCGTCTTTGCCGTATTCTTCCAGCAGGCGGCGGGATGTTTCATAAGTGCCAAGGTTTTTCAGGTCGTCCCTGACGAGCAGCTTGATGCCGCCTACTCCCACTTCCAGCACATAAGCATGGTCATCCGGCGGCAAATCTTCCACCACAATGGCCTTAATACCGAGACGTCCCAGATTCCAGCCAAAATTGCCGCCCACATTGGCTTCCTTGATGCCGTTTGTCAGCGGGCTTTTAGCCCCTACAGACGTCCTGCTGCCGCTGGAAGCAGTTGTACCGGCAAACAAGCCGGTGGCAAGAATCAATTTGTTCTTTGCCCCCAGCGGCTCACATGCCGGGTCCACTTCATCGGCCAAAAGCTGCGCTGTCAGGCCCCGGCCGCCAATAAGCCGGTATTTCTCATTGTATTCCCGGGATATTTTCCCATTGCGCATGTTTACACGGACAATTTCAGGCACAGGACAACTCTCCTTTACATATAATCTTAAGGCTCTGTCCCGCCTATTCTACAACTTCGGAAATGGCTTCTTGCGTGCATGTATTCATGCAGGAATAGCATTCCATGCATTCATCGGGGTTGATCTCATATTTGCCGTCTTCCCCTTCACTGATGGCGCCCACCTGGCAGATGGAAGCGCATACGCCGCAGGCTAT
This sequence comes from Bacillota bacterium, assembly GCA_012522075.1. GTDB lineage: Bacteria > Bacillota > Dethiobacteria > Dethiobacterales > Dethiobacteraceae > DUUE01. The sequence continues at coordinate 18,375 of JAAYLG010000166.1, read as the reverse complement.
GCATTTATCCTTGTCGACAACTAACATTTCCCCACACCTCCAGTTCTCAGATGCACCCCCGGCGTTTCACCCGGGAACTGCATCATTAATAATTGTAAAGTTTATTACGGAAAAATTTATTATTCTTTTCTTATTTGATAAACAGTCCCCGGGGATCAATCTGCGTCCGCAACAAAGCTGTTTCTTCCTCTGTCGGTATCCCGGTTGTCTGCAAATATGCGGCAAACCTCACGGCAAAACCGGTATTTGCCAGTACATCCTCCCGTGTCACTCCCGGATGCAGCGACTGCACTTCCAGGGTGTTCTGCTCGCGGTTTACACCAAACACACACAGGTTGGTAATAATCTTGACTTCCCGGCACATGGGCAGACCTGCCTTGCTCCGGGAATCCCCTCCCTCAAGCAGGCCCACGCTGGTCAGGTAGTCAAGAGAGGCGGTTATTTTGCGTTTTTCATGCTTCATAATGACAAAAAGGTTGCGGGCAAAAGTCGCTATATCCGCCGCACCGCCGCTGCCGGTAAAGTGGCGGATGCCTCCGTCCGCCAGCTTCACTTGCGTGGAATTCAGGTTGCCGAAGCAGTCTATTTGCAGTGCACCAAGAAAACCGACATCCACGAGGCCTTTTTGCAGGATACTGCCCAGAGCGCCAATGGAACTGGTGAAGTATTCACTGCGATGCCACAGCCTGGGGTCGGCAATGCCAACCCCGGGATCAAAAGCCTCAGCATTTACCACGCCAATTTCATAAATAATGTTCAGATTGGGTGCATGCGTGCTTTTTGCCAGCAGGGCGGCTACCTGGGGAAGCCCCAGCCCGACTACTACATTTTGTCCGTCTTGCAGGGCCCTGGCGGCAGTAACCGCCATCAATTCGCTGGTAGTATAAGTTACCGCCGCCATCTACTGAGCCCCCCTGGCATAGCCGAACACCGGGTCTGCCTGCAGGGCGGCCAGTTTTTCCATTCCGGCCAGTTTGAGCAGAAACTCGTTATGGTCTTTGGTGCCAAGAACATACTCCTGCAGCCACTTGTTAAACTCCGCCTGCTCATGGTTTAGCCTGCCGTAAGCAGACAACACGTCGGCATCGTAGTCATAGGCCTTGTAAACTGAAGTGGGGTAAGCGCCATAGGGCACTTCACAAACTGCATACGTATAGAGGCTGGGAATAACCACCATCTCCGGGTGCTGCCTGACAAACTCGGTGGAAACGATTTTATCCACTGTGACAATCAGTTTCCGGGCAGCCTTGGCCAGTTCCTCATCCCAGGTGGGGCCGTAAATCACCACGTTTCCCTTTTCATCGGCACAGGGAGCATGGATAACGGCGTACTCGGGCTGGAGGGAGCGATAACAGACATACTTTTCACCGTCAAACGGCGATTCTTTTACCATAACCGCCTCGTTGTCTTTGCTGAGCAGGTTGGCCAGAATATCTGTCCCGAGCAGTGTCTTGGAAGGTACATAGGGAATGCCCAGTGAACCTGCCAGGAAACGCAGGTTGATGCTCAGTGCCGTATATTCCCTGACATCCAGTGTGCCGTTTTCAATGCCCTCGTTGACACGACGCAGCTGGCCGAACTTGTCAAGGGAACCTCCGCCGTAAAAGTAGCGCTTAACAACTCCTGCGCCGACCAGAACATCCGCTGCAAAACCGCCAATGGTTTCGTACAGGATCAGTTCTTTTTTCCCCTGGCGAATAAGTTCATTGACAAAAGCTACCGGACACCTGGTGATGGCAAAACCGCCCAAAGCTATTTCCGCACCGCGGCTTGGGATTTCCCTGACCACGTCCTGCAGTTGCCTCACTTTGCCGCCCATCAGCACGTATCACCCTTATTCAACAACAGCAGACGTGAAAATTTTAGCCATTTTTACTTTGCAGACATCGCCTTCAAACTCTATGGGGAGGATTTCCGGCGGCATGCTGCCGTTTAATTCCATGGATGCCATAATAACATTGGCAATGGGGCAGCTTAACGGCTGCCGGTTCATTTTGCGGAAACCGTCCGTAATGCTGTGCAGGCAGCAGCCTTTAACCTTCAGCTCTACAGACAGATTGTCTTCAGTCATCTCGATTTTTTCGGCAAAGTGATTGTCCTGCAGCCAGGCTACAAGAGCCGCCATGTCTTTCAGGTCACCAAGCTCTTCCTTGAAGAAAGACACACCCACGGTCGTCATACGATAACGGGCACCTTTGCCGCGTTCATCGTAAAATTCTTTTTGCGATTCATAAATTAGCGTATTTTTAAATCTATCCAGCTTGTTGCTCATGCGGGCCCCTCCTATTCATTCTCCTTTTTGTAGTACGGTACACCGAATTTCTCAGAGAATACCAGATCTTCGAGGGGTATTCTCGGACGCGGCCCGGGAATACGGGAAGGCTGGCCGATGGCAATGATGCTTATTGTTTTGTACTCATCAGTAATGCCGAAGTATTCATTGAGCACCATCTCATCACGCACATCAATGCACGGTGCCACAAGCCAGCAGGCACCAAGCCCCAGGGCAGTTACAGCCAGAAGCATGTTTTCAATGGCGGCGGAAGTGTCAAACGGCAGGTCCCAGACTTCTTTTTTGCCGGAAACGATGATAATGACGTCCGATTCATTGACAAAAGCGGACACATCACCGGAAGTAAGCTTCTTGTAAGCCGCCTCTCTTTTTGCTTCGTCCTTAAGGCCTTTAAAGCGCTCTTGCATTTGCTTGCTTAAAAATTCACCTGTAAACCTGCGGCCGCTGCCCCGGCGGCAGAGATCGGAAAGGAATTTTTTGTTTTTGGGATCCTTAACGACTGTAAATCTCCACGGCTGGGCATTTTCGCCTGACGGCGCCTGCCTTGCGCTTTCCAAAATAATGCGAAGTTCCTCTTCCGACACTTTGCCGTCCGTGTAATTACGGATGCTTCTGCGGTCATTGATTACCTGCATAAAAATGTTTTTAACGTCAGACATAGCGCACCTCTTATCCTTTAGAATTGTTTTCCCGTATTAAATGGGATACCTGTAGGAGTACAGGCTCCTGCCTCCGTTAAAGGGCCCTTTCAGCAACTCTTCAATGGTCTTGCGGTCTTGTTCTGTCACAAGTTCGGGCTCAGGCAGCTTGCCGGGCGGGAAACGATCCAGGATATCGTTATGCAGCCTGATCAGGTAGTCAATTAAGTATTCAAGTCCGTCTTCAGCCTTGGACGCATCAGCCAGGGTGGGCTTGCCGATAACCCCTTCAGGATAATTGATTACTTCCAGGCCGCCCATGCCATACTGCGCATGGCCGGGGATGGGATACTGGTAAATGTCTCCACCGAGATCCACATGGCCTTCAGGGAAGAAGCCTTTCGGCTCTTTCTTACTGTCTTCCATGTACTCCTTCTTGTTCAGTTCGGGGAAGAGAGCCAGGGAATAGGATGCCTCAACCTCGTCCGCATGCCTGAACGGCGTATCGAAATACTTGCCGCCGCGCTTCTTGTCTTTCAAGAACGGGGCAATGACCGTGGGCCAGTTGACAAATGCCAGCACCGCCGGAACCTGGCAGATCTTGCCAAACTGCTGGATGGCATTGGGTATGACATACTCCTGGCCGTGACCGTTGATCAGGATCTGTTTGCGGAAGCCGACATTCCAGTAACCGGCAATAATGGCCCGCAAATAAGCGACAAACGTTTCTTCGGGAATAACGATAGTTCCAGGCATTCCCAGCTGGTTGGCTGGGTGGGAGCCGAACCATACCGGCTGCGAAACGGTGCAGCCCGTTTCCCTGGCAACGATTTCCGCCATTCTGGTTACAAGGAAAGTATCTTCGCCGTAGACTTGTCCCTTGCCGTGATACTCGGTAGAACCGACAGGAATAATGATAATGTCATTTTTCTTGAGGCGTTCTTCAACGTCGTGGCCCGTCATATTCTGGAAATAAATCCCGTCAGCTTTGTCCATGGAGCCTTCAGAATACTTGTACTTCAATATCATTACCTCCTTCTCATTTTTTACTTTTGTGGCCGGGATCGCTGCGGGAAAATTCCCGCTTCACCCAACTCTTAAAGAACTGACAGTGAAAAAGCGAGTGTATCCTCTCTTGCAAAAAGCAGCAATTATTGTTACGATATTAATAAATCGAAGCTAACTTCATCATATACTTTAATTATTCATTTATCAAATTGATTTTTCTAATATAATTTATTATAACATAATATAAATTAGTTTACAGCTTTTTTTAATTTCTAATAAATCGCGTAAAAGAGGTAATGCAATGGAACTTCACCAATTGGAATATGTGGTCGCTGTCGCAAAATTCCAGAGTTTTTCCCGTGCCGCCGCTGAAATTAATATTTCCCAGTCTTCCCTTTCTCAGCAGATAAAAAAACTGGAAAACGAACTGGGGGTCAAACTCTTTGACCGGACAACAAGAACCGTAAAATTGACCAATGCCGGCAGCGCATTTTTGCATCACGCCCAGAAAGTCCTGCTGGAAATCAAGCAGTCAAAGAGCACCATTCAGGAATACCTGTCTGTAGCCCGCGGGCAGATTAAGCTGGGCGTTCTGCCCGTAATCGGGCATTTTCGCATCACTTCACTTTTGGCAAATTTCCAGAAAAGCTTCCCGGGCGTAAAAATGGAATTCAGGGAAGGCGAATGCCAGCAGCTGCTGCAAATGCTGATGGGTGCCAGGATTAACGCCGCCTTTATCAGCGAAACCGAGGAAAACCCGCACATTGAAACTTACCGCCTGATTAAAGATCATGTTGTCCTGGTTTCCAACGCGCTCCATCCCCTGGCCTCCAAACATACCGTGGAAATAAGCGACCTGGCCGGCGAAAAACTGATTCTTGCCCATCCCCATTCAGGCCTTTACAGGAATTTTGTCAAAGCCTGTGCCGAAGCCGGCTTCGAGCCTGATGTCCTTTTTCACTGCAGCCAGGTTGAAACCCAGCTGGAGTTTGTGCGTGAAAACCTGGGCGTTACCATCCTCTCTTCCCAGGTTGCCGCCCGCTATCCCCAGCACGGTCTGGCCATGACTAAGATTGTCCCGGAAATCCCGCGGCGCATCTCCCTTGTAACTTTAAAAGACGCCCATCAGGACCCGGCCTTGAACATCTTTATCGAATTTACGCAAAACTGGGTCAGTGACTTGAAGAAAAACAAGTAAAAGCTTCTGATGACAGGTTCCGCCTGTCTTTTCTTTTGCCTGCAGCATCGCCAGGCGGCAGTCAAAGCGTATCCTGACAGTGTTGCAGGCGGCACGATGCAAAAACCCGCGGCACCCGGAATGTCCGGTCCCCGGTCATCTGCCACAGCATATCAGGCTTTCTCTCCCTCATCCCATAACCGCCACAACTCTTCGTTGCTGAAAACGTCAGCCGTCCTGACAAAAGAGCTGCCCCGCATGCGGCCCACAATCTTCAGGCGGGAAGAATCCACGTCATGCCCGGAATAAACCTCGTTGTCAAGATGAAAAACAAGAACTTCCCCGATGACCAGTTGATGCAGGCCGAGCTCGAGAATCTGCCGCAGGCGGCATTCCATGTGTACAGGCGATTCGCTGACACGGGGCGGGGCTACCTTGAGAGATGCCAGTGTGTTCAGTCCGGTGTAGGGCAGTTCGCTGATCCCCGGCGCGTAATCGGCGGCGGCCCGGAGCACACTGTCCAGAATCTCTTCCGTAACCAGATTGACAACAAATTCTTTTGTCTCCTTGATGTTGACTACTGTGTCTTTTTCTTTGCCGTTCGCGCGCAGGGCGGCACTGAAACAGACCATGGGCGGCTTGGTACTGGCAATAGTAGACATACTGAAGGGAGCCAGGTTGATAACACCGTCTCTGTTGACGGTTGAAACAAAAAAGATCGGGCGCGGGCAGACAATACTATCCAAAAGCAAATGTGCTTCTTTCTGGGTCAGGTCTTTAGCAAAAATTTGCATAGTTTCCACCTTCCCATATTTATATTGTCCATAGTTGGCGGCTTAGCCGTGGCAAAACAACCACCCTCCCGCAGGGTGGTTGTCTGCCATATTAAAAGCGTACCGGGTTTACCAGATCCGTATATTTTTCATAAGCCGCCCGCATCAGCGGCTCAACACGCTCATCAATCGGCGGGTATTCCGCTTTGAATTCATCAAAACTCACAAGATATTTGGATTTAAATTCCGGATAAAGATGGGAAAATTTCTTGATTGAGTCTTCTTTCTTGGCAGTTGTTGCCGGTTCGCCCGCATTGTCATACTTGCTGTTTTCCAGCACATACTCCATCACGGCAATATAGTTTTCCGGATTGATGTCGTTCAGATTCAGGGCGCCTTTGTCAAAACAAAAATAATAATTGCCGCCGGGTGCCAAAATATCAATCAGTTCTTTTGCCTTGTCCAGGCATTTTTCTTTCGAAGCGTGTTTCAGCAATGTCAAGGGATAAAAACCGCCTAAAATCATTTTTTTGCCCAGTTTATCTTTAAACTTCCTGGGGTCGCCGTATTCCATATAGAGGCGGGTGCCTTGCGGCAGTTCCTGCAGGTAGTCAAGAAAACGTGTCCAGTCCCCTTCCAGGAAAATAGACACCGCCTGGCCACGTTCAGCACAGATATGGCAGATTTTGTAAAAGGTTGGCCAGTAGAATTTCTCAAAATCCTTCGTACTCAAAAAAGCAGCCATATGGGTCATAATCATGTTGCAGCCCAGGGGGCTTTTTATTTTGTTTCTGCCCTGATAAATTAAATACGGCATTAACGCCTCCATGGCTGCCAGCAGTTTTTCCGGGCGGCGGCGCATATCCAAGGGTATTTTGGAAAAACCTCTCAGAAAATCGGCAATAAAATCAAAAGGAACCGCCTGCAAGGCTGTGGAACCTTCCGGATAGGCAAAAAGGCCGTAACGATCCCTGATGGTGGCGGCCGCCACCGCCAGTGCATTGGCCTGATCCAGTGCCGAAAGCACATATTTGGCAAAATTTAAAGCCCTGTGGACCTCACCCTTGGCGTATCCCCTGTTCATCCTGGGCAGGCATTTTTCCATGATAAATTCATGCGGGTTTTTAATCAGCTCATCATATTCGTCTTCTTCCATAAAAGTCCTTTCCGGATGCTGAATCATACCTGTTTTGCTCATTTCATTTACAAGCGACTGTTGAAACATCATGCCGATGGGATTCCTGGGAAACATGGCGGGAGCCATGTCTCCCCTGGCAACCTCCCTGCCCTTTTCCAGAATTTCAATCAACACATCCGCTGTCAGACTGTACTGGGTGGTCATTAAGTCTTTGCCCGCATACTGTATATACCATTCAATTTGCAGTCCGTCCTGAACAGGAAATCTTTCAGGTACAATGCCTGTATACAGGTCGGTGTACATCTTTGTACGAAACTCCTGCAAAGCCTTTACGTTCATCTTTAACACCCCTTCCCCCGTGATTATAAATAGGAACCGTTAAAAAAAGTATATCTGCTCTTTACTTTTTTTGCAAGTTGCTGGATATAAAGAAAAGATCTTCTCCGCAAAAAGGAAAAAAGATCAGGAAAGGCGAACCGTACCACATCTCTGAGTAGGGAGGAATAAAGAATGCAGCGGACTGTTTCCTATTCCAGGACAATCCTGTCCCAGATCATGCAGGTCAGCATGGCAAATTCCACAGGCAACATTCATGGCGGCGAAATCATGAAAATTATGGATACTGCCGCCGGGGCGGCAGCCAAAAGACATGCACGCTGTTCTGTAGTGACAGCGCGTGTCGATGAGCTGGAATTTATGACTCCCGTCCATGTGGGCGATTTGCTTATCTGCACTGCAGAACTAACCTTTGTGGGCCGCACGTCAATGGAAGTGTTGGTAACGGTAGAAGTGGAAAACCTGCAGGTGGAAGCACCGCCCACCGTGGCTTTGACAGGCTATTTTACCATGGTCGCCATTGGCCCCGACGGTAAGCCCAAGCCCGTCCCCGGGCTGATTCCGGAAACACCGGCAGAAAAACGCCGCTATGAAGAACGGAAAAAAATATACCTGCAAAGAAAGCGGACCGCGCCTTCCGCGCCGCAATAAAGTTTGTTTGTTAACCGTATTATCCGCACATTCCCCTTGTTGATGTCAGAAAAAATGAAAAATAAGCGCTGATGTTCAGCCGCAGCGACCTGCCTAGACGGCAACTTTCTGCCAGCGTCCGCTGCGAAAACGCAGCAGTGTTAGAATTCCACGGACCCATAAATCCAACACCATGGCAAACCATGCTCCGGCAAGGCCCAGCCCCATTCTGTTAACTAAAAACCAGGCAAAAACCAAGCGGATACACCACATGCTTGCCGCTCCAATTACCAGCGGCCAGACTGTATCCCCCGCCCCCCGCAGGGCGCCTGCCAGCACAATCTGGACGGCAAAGGGAATTTGGGCAAAAGCAACCAAGCGCAGGGCCCGTGCTCCATAGCGGACAATTTCCGGGTCTGCGGTAAAACAGCGAATAAAAAGATGGCCGCCGAAAAAGAACAGCAGCCCCATTACACCCATGACAGCCACTGCCAGCCGACAGGTAATATAACCATAAGCCTCGGCCAGTTTGGGTTTGCCTGCTCCCAACCCCTGTCCCGTCAAGGTAGTGGCGGCCATGGAGAAGCCAAATCCCGGCATATAGGAAATGGATTCCGCCACAATGGCCAGGTGGTGAGCGGCGTACTGCACCGTACCAAGGCTGAGAACGACTACGGAAAAGAGCATTTGCCCGCCGGAGAGACTCAAACGTTCCAAACTGGCAGGCAGTCCGATTTTCAAAATACGGCGGATCATGGTCAAGTCAAAACGCAGCATGCGGAGTGAAAGCCTGACTTTTCTTTTGCCTGCTATTAAGACATAAAGCACAAAGAAGCCCGCCACCGCCCTGGCCAAGGCTGTGGCGGCGGCGGCACCTGCCACTCCTAAGCCGGCCCCGGGAATAGTTGCCATAAGTAGCGTACCTCCCGTGGGCAGGGTAACACGGACCGTCCGGGTGGGATAGATTAAAAGAAAATTGAATACAACATTAATAATGTTGGCCAGGACATTAACCTTCATCGGCGTCTTTGTATCCCCCGCCCCGCGCAAAACACCGGACAGTATCATGGAACAGAAATGAAAGAAAAAAGTAACGCTGGTAATGCGCAGGTAGAGGCCGGCTTGGGGAATAACTTCTGCGGCAGCACCCATCAGTGTCGGAACCCACTCTGCATATAAAAAACCCAGCACGGAAATGACCAGGGCAAGACTGCCACCCAAAAGAAATGACTGCTGCGCCGCATTATGTGCCTGCAATTCATCTCTCGCGCCAATAGATCGGGCAACCAAAGCCGTTGCCCCTACTCCCAAGGCGGTAAAAAGTCCCATCAAAAACATCATGGGCGAATTGCTGATTCCCACAGCGGCAATGGCCACTTCACCCAGGTTGCCGACCATGGCCGTATCTATATATTGCACCAGCGTAACCAGCATCATCTCCATAATTGCAGGCCAGGCAAGGGCCAATGCCATTTTACGGATGGCGGGAGCGTTGTTGCTGTCTATTCCAGTTAATGTATATTTCTCAGCTGTGTCCATCTTCTACCCTCCAGTCTGCGACCATTACTCATCCGTCCGACCGCCTGCCGGCAGAACTCGTAAAAATTGTGGTGCCAGCAAAAAGAAGGCGGCACAAACCAGCAGGGAAACCTGCAGATTATACCTGGTAGCCAGTCCACCCATTACATAGGGAGAGATGGCTGAAATACCGCGGCCTACATTAAAGCAAAAACCGGCCCCTGTGCCGCGTACCTCCGTCGGGAAAAGCTCGGGAAAATAAGCCCCCGCCAAACCGGCAAAAGCATTGGCAAAGTAAACCAACCCGCCCAGCACAAGAGAAAGATAATAGTTTTTCGTTAAAGCAAAGCAGGCCAGAATTAAAGCAGCGGCAGTCAGTAGCAGGCTGATGGTACGCTTGCGGCCGATACGGTCGGAGACGCGCCCGAAGACCTGCTGGCCTACAAACTGACAGCCGTAGCAAACGAGCAGAAAAAAGGTTTTGCGGTAATCATCCAGGCCCCTTTCCTTGACCAAGTAGGTGGGCAGCCATGTGTTTATACCCCAAGTGGCAATAAAAGCAAAAGCCGACATGGCCGTGGCCGCCAATGTATAAGTGCGCAAACCGGGACGGAACAATGCCCCAAAGGAGGCAGCACCTGTGCTTTTGACGCCTCCCTGTTGCCTGGACTGCAGCCAGACAGGTGATTCATCCACATAACAAAGCAAGTAGATTACGGCAAGCAGGGCGGCAAAAGCAGTCAGGTAAAGGTACCGCCAACCCGTCGCGCGCAAGAAGAAGTGGGCGAGGATCGTACTAAACATCATTCCCAGCTGTCCCGCACTCATGACAATGGAACTGGCTTTTCCTCTCTCGCCGGCCGGCCAGGTTTCGTTAACCAGGGCGGCACTGCAGGACCAGATCCCGCCTAAACCAAGCCCGGAACAGAAGTTAAAACAGAAAAAAACCACCCACGCCCGGACAAAGAAGATGGAGCCGGCAAAAACAATAAAAAGTGCCAGGCTGAAAAGCAAGGCTTTTTTTCTGCCGTATTTGTCGGAGATGCGGCCTACCAGCATGCTGCTGACCCCCATCCCCAGGAGCATGGCTGAATTTAGCAGACCCCCCTGTGCTTTGGAAATACCAAGTTCGGTCAGGATTTCCGGCAAAGAAAGTGCCAAAAAAGACATACCCATAGCATCAAAAAAATAACTGAGAAAAGCACCGGTCAGCACCCTTCGCTGCTGTACCGGACGAGCCAGGGTAAGCACATTTACCACATCCTTAACGATAACAATATACATCTGCATAAGCGTTGTTGCTTTCTTAAATTAACACTGCCTCAGTGCTCCCCGCATGCCAACATTTCCCGGATCCTACGGGCGGCCGCTTGCAGCTGAGACAGTTCATCCGCTGACAAGGGCAGCTCGATAATTTCCCTTATTCCTTCCGGTCCCAGCCTGACAGGCACGCCCAAGCTGACATCACTGATGCCGTACTGGCCCTGCATAATTGCAGAACAGACAAAGACCCGACCGGCAGGACGGACAAGTTCCGCCGTCAGGGCGGCAAGATTTTCCCCCGATGTCCAGCCGGAAGAACGCATACTGTCCAATTCCTGATATTGCCGGAACCAGTTCTGTACCATCTCTCTGATTTCCTGTTTTACGGCCCGGCTGAAATCCGGTCGTTTGCCATGTATGCGGACGGTGTCAAAAAGAAAAATACTCTCGCCATGCTCGCCGATAGCCAACGCGGAAACGGCACTTACCGGCACACCGGCATGCCGGGCAACAGCCCAGCGAAAACGAACGGAATCATTCTCCGCTAAGCCGATTATTTTACCCGGCGGGAAACCTGTAAGCCTATACAGCTCGTAATTGAGCACATCTATCGGATTGCTGGCTGTGATGATAACGGCATCGGGACATTTTTCACGGACCAGCCGGGATACTTCCCGGATAATAACACGATTCCCGGCAAGAAACTCATTCCGTGAAGCAACCCGGCGTTCCGGGACACCGGCCGTAATAATAACAATCTCGGCGCCTGCCAAAGCGTCGACATCGCCGGCGCGGATAATTGTTTCCGCGGCGTGTCCTACCGCCTGCTCCAGGTCCATGGCATGGCTTCGTGCCATGTTCTCCCTGGCGTCAAACAAAACAATCTCCGCCAAAATGTTGCGCCTGGCCAGGCAGAATGCCGCAGTGGAACCAACAGTCCCGCCGCCCCCAATAATTGCAACTTTTTTCATACCGCACCTCCTATTTAGCCTGCACCGACTGCAGCATATTGTATATTTTGTGAATTCTACATTCACCCTGCCGCCACCTTCATACCGGATAATTGCCTGTCTCAACTTCAGTTAAGCACCGGATAAAACAAAAACTGTTCTGCAGAGAAAAGACTCAGGAGCCGGGCTCCTGAGTCTTTAGTCATCCGACTGTTCCTAGACCAAAGTTTTAACTTTTACAGCCGCACTGCCGGCGTCCGGGGCATAAGCATCGGCACCAATGGAATCTGCAAACTCCTGGGTGATGGGCGCGCCGCCGACAATGATTTTAAACCCGGTCAGGCCGCTTTCCCTGATGGCGGCAACAGTATCTTTCATGGCTGGCATGGTTGTAGTCAGCAAGGCGGAGAGGGCCACCACTTTCACATCGGGATTGGCTTTGATTGTCTCAACAAATTTGTTGGCAGGCACATCCACGCCCAGATCAATTACTTCAAACCCAGTACTTTCAATCATCAGTGCGACCAAATTCTTACCGATATCATGCAGGTCGCCGGCAACCGTGCCAATAATGCATTTGCCAAGAGAAACACTTGCTTCACCGGCCAGGTGAGGCTTTAAAACATCAATACCTTTTTGCATGGCTTTACCGGCAATCAGCATTTCCGGAACAAAAATTTCACCCTTGGAAAACTTGTCGCCGACAACGCCCATGGCGTCAATCATGGCTGCAAGTATGTCGTTTGCCTGTTCACCGGCATCCAGAGCTTCCTGGACTAAACCGGCAATCAGTTTCGTTTTTCCCGTTTCAACAGCGGTTTTTATTTCTTGAATTTTGGACATGCTTTTTTCCTCCTCTTAAGTATAGTTTGCCTTCCGGCAGCTTAAAACATTATTTTGCTCATGCGGTCAATTTCCTGGCTGACAGCTTCATAGACGCCGGGATAAACGCTCATGGGCAGCCCCATTGTTGTACAGGGGATAAAATACAACTTGCCGCAGCTTCTGCAGGCTCGCTCCACTTCTTTTCTAATGTTTTCCCGGGTCCAATCAGGCCTGTCCACAAGGCCGTTGTCAATATCACCCATGAAACTGATTTTTCCACCGTATTTTTTAATCAGCTCAGGATTGTTGTTGGTCGTCATTGTACCCTGCCAGATGTCAATGCCCATTTCAATCATATACGGTACCAGGTTGGCCGCATAAGAGTCGCTGTGGTGTACAATCAGTTCAACCCCGTTCTCCCTGCAGAAAGCGTAGTATTTTTTATAGGCCGGCAAAAGAAATTCGGCAAACATGGACGGAGAGAGGAAAGAGGAAATCTGGCTTCCCCAGTCGTCGTGCTGGAAGAGGCATTCCGGTTTAATCCTTTTGATTATTTCATCCATGCACTTTATTTTATAATCGGTAATATAGTCAATCAGTTCATGCATTGCCTCCGGCTCTTCATAGAAATTAATGAGACAGTCATCCATCCCCATCAGGTAATGCAGCTGCTCAAAAATGCCGGGGGCGCCAAAAACCGTTAGGAACTGCTCATTTTTGTCTATTTGTTTTGCCTGTTCCACATACTCCGCCCATGCTTCCTCAGACGCTTCCGTCGGCGGAGCTTTAACGACCTCTTTCCACTTGGTTATGTCTTTTAACACTTTGTGCTCCTCATCATGTACAGGAAAAGGACCCGGTACGTGTTCAGGCCAAATCATGGTGACGCCCCAGCCGTTGACTACCCGTTCCCCGGGGTTTGGCATTGGTCCGGCCAGCGCCATCAACGGGTCGCCGACGAGAATGCCAAAAGCCTCATACTGGTTGACAAATCTGTCAGGTTTTCCGCCACGGATGGTTTCCAACAAATTTTCCCTTTTGGTTAACACAGGAATACCTCCTTTTTTACCTATTTTTTTGGGCCAAAAAGCCCTGCTCTGTACGCGCCAATATACTCCATGCAGTATTCGTCATTACCCAGGAGAGCTTGCGTTGCATAAATCATTCCCATTAAATCCCGATTCAGCGGGTCAAGGATCAGGCTGTCCATGCCCGCATTCATGGCCAGGACGGCAAAAGCTTGGTTGACAAGCCTGCGGGCAGGCAGGTTGTAAGAAATGTTGCTAATTGCACCGGCAACGTGAATTGTGGGGTACCGAGCTTTAATTTCCTTAATTACACTGACAATCATGTTGATGCCGTCTTCGGAAGTGCAGAGCATTTCCACCAGCGGGTCAATATGAAGACGTGACGGGTCAATGTTATATTCCTTGGCTTTTTTCATCAGCTCGTCAAAAACCTGCAGCCGTTTTTCCGCTGTTCTGGGAATACCGCTGTCGTCACACAAGAGAGCAATGCATTCCCAGTTTGTGTCCGCAATTCTAGGAAAAACAATATCCGTTTTGTCTCCTTCCATGGAAACAGAATTGACAATGCCGGGTTTTTTACAAAATTGCAGAGCCTCGGCACAAACTCGTGCACTGGGGCTGTCCACTGCAATGGGAATATCGGTAACTTCTTGTACAAGCTCAATCATCCATTTTAAAGTTTCCACTTCAACGTCTTCCCCTACGGAGGCGCATACATCTATATAATCAACTTTAGCTTCAGCTTGTGCTTTAGCCAGGTTCCTGATAAAATCCGCATCCCTTGCAGCGATGGCTTTGGCAACTGACGGGATGGAACCGTTAATTTTTTCCCCGATAATAATCATTTCTCTTTACCTCCTCTGGTGGTTATTTCTGAACATTTATTTTTTGTAAAAATAATATATCATTTTCCCCTCCAATTTCCAAACCTTTAATTATTTTCTTGCCACACTCCGGCTTTATAAAATCAGCCGCGGTACTTACTTCCCTTTATTTGGTTAATGTCTGTCTTTCGCTCCCCGAGCAGGAAATCCTGCTTAAAATTGTTGTTATCTCTCTTGATTTAACTTGTACAAGCTGAGCTGCCGGAACAATCCGGCTGTTTGCGAAACACTTGCGGTCAGGATTGCCAGCTATTCCGCCTGCTTTTATAAACCGGCAACAGCCTTGCAGAATGACGTTCCTGTCGGAGGGAAAGCACGCCTTGCTAAATAACCGACCCCTGCCGGACGGCAGGGGTCGGTTATTTTAATCGTAATCAATGGGTACATCAGGCAAACCGCAGGAGCCGTCGGCACATTCCATCTCATCGCTTTCCCGGGGCAGCCACTTATCCACGGAAACGCTGGCGAAATGTCCGTAATCGGCAGCCTTGAAGAGCGGGCTTGTTTCGCCGCCTACCACAATAATAATAATTCTTGAAGGATCATGATAAGGAGCAATCAGCGCATCGGGCGGGAGCTTTCTCCAGCCGGCATACGGCTCCACGCCTTTATCCGCTTCCGAACCAACCAGCATGTCGACAAAGTCATTTTTCCAGTAATGGTCCGCCGTCATTTTAATATTGGCAGAGAAATGGCGGGCAAAATCCTCCTTGGTGGCAAAACCTTGATTTTCTTTAAGTTCCCGGGCCACCAGGGGATCCATAATAATAGTGGCATTGGAATTGATGGGCGGAATGGCTTGATAAAGGATGTTCAACTCTTCCATAATGGAACGGTTGGCAGCCGCACCGTTGCTGTTAATGAAAGTCCAGCCCCGGAAAGACTGACTACGCTCTCCTCCGGCTTAAGCCCTTGCTGACATGGAAGGGCTCCCAGGGGCTTCTATCCTCCGCTTCGGCCGTACACATATTGTTATAAGTGTGGTTATTGCCTTGAGAACTCCACAATGTTTTTCTGGGCCGGCCAAAACCCCAGCAATGGCTAAGCAGCGTCCAGGCACGGCCGATCACGGCATTTGCCATATTGACAGCACTGAAAGCGCCGATGCCGGAATTCATGCCTATTTTTTTCGCAATGGGGCCGTTGACCAGGACCATGGATTCAAAAGGAGTGGTGGAAGGCATCAGGGCCGGCTGCCCCGTAGATGCAATGGCCAAAATGACGGGGAAGTGCTCCGGCCTGGCCCCGGCCATCACGGCAATAATAGCCACATGTTTTACTGTACAGGTTACAGTCTCTTCCGTATCCCACACATAAACCTCGCGCACCACTTCGTCCGGAGCAGCCGAGGTGCCGGCCAGCATTTTATTGACCCGTTCTTCCGTGGGCAAAATCACCGGCAGGCCGTCCGTCCAGCCGTTCTCATAAAAGAGGCGCTGCAGGTTATCCTCCGTGTCCGGGCCAAGTGTTTCAACGGCCCTGCTGCCGGCAGCCTGCCAGGTCACTTCAGTTTTTTTCGGCTGCTGCGGCGTGGTCAGCACGTCAATAATCTCATCAATCACCCTGCGGCCCGTCACCGGGTCTGCACCGGTAATGTAACCGTCCAGTGTTTCCGGAGAGGCGCCCGCCACAGGATGCTGCGTATAAATAACAGGCAGGACGGCGCCCTTGGCGTCACTTTCCATTACCGATTTAAACTGGACAGTGGCAACGGGAGCTACGGGAATCCCGTACGTATCTTCCAGCTTGGTGGCAGATGCAGCGACCGCTACAGTACAGCCGGGTCACCCGGCCACACCAAGCACAACCGCATCGCCTTTGTCCTTAATTTCTTCCCACAGGGTATTGTCATCATCCCTGAAAACATGACCGGATTTCCGCTTGCGGATGGTGGTCACAGCCGGCATGTTCTCGGAAAACCATTTTTGCAGCCGCACCATAAATTGGGCACTGCCGCCATACCCGGTATCTACCAGGTATACTGTTTTATTTTCCAGAGAATCCAAGCACGGTGCCATGGCCAGGGGAGGTGCGGGGGCACCGGCTTTCCTGCGTTCCATGGCAGGACTCAGTACTTTCACTCTGATCTCGTAAGACATGATCATCCTCCTTTCACACTGTCTTATCGGCCAGAAAACAGCTGCAAGCAGAGCGCATTTTCCGGCTTGCTGCACAGCGACAATATTTCAGCAGTCCTGGCGGCGGTCGGTAGATCCCCCAGGAGGGGCAGGACAGCCCCGCGGACGGCCGCCTGCAGGCCGGGGAAATCAGGCGCCATTTCCACAACAGTGACTGCCTTGCCCGCCATGGCCAGATTAATGGCACATTCCATCCCCACTGCACCGGCACCCACAATTACCGTTCCACCGTGCAGACCGGCGGAAACATGGGGTATATCAATTATATCCTTAATCATTTCGATATATCTTAATGTTTCCTGAAAATGCATGCCGCCTTCCCCGCGGTTGACTTTTTTCCCGTCCCTTCACTATAATGGGGCTAAACCAAATACGGGAAGGGAAGGATACATATGACAACAGAGGCCAGAATTCCTGCCGCCTGTTTTCATCCCGATCTGCAGGAAGCAGTTTCCACCCTGCCGGAACTGGACATTTTTTCTGATCTTAACCGTACCAGGGAAATAACCAGGAAAATGTTTGCCGAACTGCCCCGGGGAGCGGAGCCCCCGGCAGCCGTGGAGACGGTTCCCGCCGGGGAAGGCCGCTCGGCGGTGACTGTGCACATCAGCCGTCCGCCAAAGCAGGCAGGCCCCTTGCCCGGTGTGCTGCATATCCATGGCGGCGGCTATGTGCTTGGTTTTGCCGCCATGGATGACCCCCTGTGCCAACGGATAGCCCGGGAGGTAAACTGCGTCGTTGTCTCCGTTGATTACCGTCTTGCCCCGGAACACCCATACCCGGCCGCCCTGGAAGATTGCTATGCTGCCCTGGAGTGGATGGCCGCAAACGCCGCCGGCCTGGGCATCGATCCGGAGCGTTTGGCTGTCACAGGGGCCAGTGCTGGCGGTGGGCTGACTGTAGCCACAGCCTTGCTGGCAAGAGATAGGAAAGGGCCGGTCCTGAAGTTTATGGCGCCGCTCTGCCCTATGCTTGACAACACAAATACTACCCCGTCCAGCATGAAATTTTGGACCGTCGCTTCTGGAACCGGGAATTTAACGAAAAAAACATGGCAGCTTTACCTGGGCGCTGCAAAAGATCCTGTTCCTCCCTACGCGGTCCCTGCCAAAGCTGAAGACCTGTCCGGGCTGCCGGCCACCTTTACTTTTGTTGGCGGGCTGGATTTGTTCCGTGATGAAACCATCAACTTTGTTGCCGGGCTGGCCCGGGCCAAAGTACCGGTAGAATTCCATCTTTACCCCGGCTGTTTCCACGGCTTTGAAAATTTGCTGCCCAACTGCGGCATCAGTAAAAAAGCCGACTCCGATTACCTTTCCGCCCTGCGGCAGGCGCTGCACGGCTAAGGGGGAGCCGCCGGGCTCCAGTTTCTCTTTCGGTAAGCTGCTATCATAAGTCCATACCGGACAAAAAAGCGGAGGGACATAACGGCGCACATGCTGCAAGTTGTCATTTGCTCCCTGAATTCACAATATATCCATTCTTCCCTGGCACCATGGTATCTGCTGGCCGGCGTTGCCGCCCGCTGTGGAAGAGAAGTCCGTGCCACCGTAACTGAAGGTACTGTCAATGAAGACAAGACTGCAGTGCTGCAGCGAATTCTCCGGCACAAACCGCAGGTAGTAGCTTTTTCCTGCTACGTATGGAATATGGTAAGTTGTAAAATTAATTGCCGCATATAACAAAAAAAATAGAGACTCATGGCACAACCTCTGATATGTTAAAGGTGACTAAACCACAACATAAAGGAGGCCATGCACATGAGTCAATCCCATT
>JAAYLG010000165.1 GCA_012522075.1 Bacillota bacterium | reverse complement strand
CGCTTATACCGAAGGGGCAGTGCCTTCTGCCGGCGTACTTAATGTCTTTATTAATTTCCAAACCTTATACCCCCTGATAATGGGTATAGTCGCTTTTGGGATTATCCAGCTGTTCTATGAAATAACAGACAAAAAACTGGCAATTATTCAAAAAGAGATTAAGGCTGGCCGCGTCGGCAAATTGCGGGATGAAAGCACGGTTAGCGCAGCAGTGTAAGAAAGCTTTTTCGCTTCCACTGCTAGACTTCGGTTGCGCAGTGGAAGCGTTATCTTTACAGGATTTATTTATTTTGCGGAGGAGGTTGTGTGAGTGGACAACAATGCCATGTTGGAACAATCTAAATACCGTAACCAGAATTTTATTGATGTTTATGAGGGCAGGATACCGAAATGCATTCCCTGTGCTGTCGGCGTTGACGGTGCTGCTGCTCTCGAGTATGCCGGTAAAAATTTGCTTCTGGACCAATACAACGCAGAAATAATGATAGAAGCAATGGATTATGTTAATGGCCTTTTTGATACAGATACTGTTGTCGGGTTTTCCGGCAGGTTGCCCTCATATTACAAGATCTTGGGGGCAGTGAACTATCAAATGGGCTCTGATGGATTTTTGCAGCATCCGAATATTCCCGGTATCGAACCGGAAGATTATGATGCGCTGATTGCAGATCCAGTTGCCGTCGCCTGGGAAAAGGTTGTTCCCAAGTTTTATAAAGAATTGGCCAAACCGGCACCGCATAATATGATTGCCATAGCCAAATTCCTCTACTCGCAGCAGGCCATTATGTCAAAGGTTGGCCCGGCGATGGCAAAATTAGCAGTGAAATACGGTAAAACTACCCAAAACTTTATGTACGGCAGGACGAGAGCACCTTTTGATTTGCTTGCTGATACATTCAGGTCTTTTACCGGCGTCAGTATTGATATCCGCAGAATGCCGGACAAAGTACTGGCAGCCGTAGAGGCGCTGTATCCACTTGTCATAAAAATGGGGATGCCAAAAGTTAAGCCCTCGAAAGCGGTGCGTATAGGGATTGCCTTGCATATGCCGACTTTTATGAGGGAAAAGGACTTTGCCAGGTTCTGGTGGCCTTCTTATAAACGCCAGGTGGAAGAGTTTGTCAATGCAGGCTATGGCGTCAATATGTTCTGTGAAGACGACTGGATGCGTTATTTGGATTATCTTTATGACCTGCCTGCAGGTTGCGAGATGCAGTTTGAATACGGCGATCCCAAAGTAATTAAGGAAAAACTGGGCAAGAAACATATTATTCAAGGCTTGTTCCCTGTTTCAACCCTACGGACCGACACTGCTGCAGAAGTGGAGAGAAAAGTTAAAGAGTATATAGATATTTTGGCGCCCGGAGGCAACTATGTTTTCGGCTTGGACAAAGGAATTTTGCGGGCAGCCGATGCCAAACCGGAAAACCTGCAAATACTCCTGAAGACTGTACATGAATACGGTCAATATTAAGGAGACTAGGAGGTATTGCTGTGGAGCTGAAATCCAAATATTACCTGACATTGGAAAAAAACCTTGAGAAATATGACATCCCCGCCGAAGCTGTTGCAACTGCTCAGGAAAGCATCCAGGGGCCTGAAGAGTCATTGTTTAATCTGCTGGCATTTTTAATTACCTAATCCTCCAGTAAAAATAAAATAGGGAGAAGTAAAATTTGGCAAGAATGTTTTCAGTCAGGATGATATTAACTGAGCCATGATCACCCCCCCGGTTTTAAAGCTTATATTCTAGCCGTGGATTAAATCTATGGCTCATTTTCTTTTTATATACTTACTTCTTGACTTAACCGTTAAGCGTCACCAGGCAGTGATCGCTGCCGCGCCCAGAGGAAAGGAGGTTGACCTTTTGGACAGTACAGTGAAACTGCCAAAGATTAAACAACCCTTTACGGTGCTTATCACTCTGCTTTCAACCATTCTCGCTGTTTTTCATGTCTACACCGGGGCGATGGGCTTAATGTACACCTACGTCCAGCGAGGCATTCACTTGAGTTTCCTGCTGGTAATTTTTCTGCTAAATACTCTAAATAAAGAAAAATCACCTTATAAAAAAATATTTAACATCCTGCTGTTAGCGGCAGTGCTGGCAGCATTTGCCCACTTATTTATCAATCTGGAGTATTTTGCCTATCGCCTGTGGGGTGCACCGCTTACAACTTTAGATATTATCACGGGAATTTTACTTTTTCTTGCTGTCCTGGTTTTGGGACAAAGAATCGTCGGCTGGGCGCTGCCCGTTATTATGCTGTTAGCCATTGCCTATGGCTTTTTGGGGCAGTATTTAAGCGGCGTTTTGCAACACGGCGGCTATTCCTGGCGTTTTATGCTTGAACTGGTGACTTGGAGTGAAATGGGTATTTTTTCCCAACCCTTGGGTGTGTCAGCCACCTATCTTTATATGTTCATCCTTTTTGGCGCGCTGATCGACAAAATGGGAACAGGCACCACGTTAATGAATTTAGCCAAAACTCTGGCAGCGAGGCAAAAAGGGGGGCCGGCCAAACTTGCTGTTCTTGCCAGTGCCATGATGGGTACCATCTCCGGCAGCCCGACGTCTAATGTGCTGACGACCGGGGCATTTACTATTCCGATGATGATTAAGCTTGGGTTTGAAAAAGTATATGCAAGCGCGTTGGTAGCGGTGGCCTCAACCGGGGGCATGATTTTGCCGCCGGTAATGGGAGTGCTGGCTTTTGCTATGGTGGATTACTCCGGCATTCCCTATTCAGCAATTATTAAAAGTGCAGCTATTCCGGCCATTCTTTACTATTTGGCCACATTTATGTCTGTTCACCTTCGTGCTCATAAGGCCGATTTGGAAAGCCTGGATACATCAACCCTGCCTTCTGCTGCCGAGGTGCTGAAAAAGCAGTGGTTTACACTGCTGCCCATTTTGATTTTGGCAGTGCCGCTGGTAATGGGATTTACCCCGCTGTTAACTGCAAGCTGGGCTACAATATCTTTGGTACCGGTCAGCTTTCTTAACCGTGACAGGTCAAAATGGCTGACGCCGGACCGGCTGATAGATGCCTTTAAAATTGCCGGCAGAAATGCTGTCATGGTGGCAATCCCGTGTTCACTCGCCGGCATAATTTCCGGGGTGCTTGGTGTAACCGGTGTGGGGATTCGCATGTCCAGCATGCTCATCGAACTCTCAGGAGGCAATTTGCTGCTCCTCTTGATTCTTGCTGCCATTATCACCATCATTATGGGCTGCGGCTTGGCCGCTTTACTGGCCTATGGCGTCCAAATTCCTGATACCATTCCGGCCCTTGTG
>JAAYLG010000164.1 GCA_012522075.1 Bacillota bacterium | reverse complement strand
GGATGAGCATGTACTGCGGACTGGAGGCACGCGTCCCCTTTGCCGACCACAGGATTGTGGAATATGTTTATAATGTGCCCTGGAGCATGAAATACCGCAATAACGTGGCAAAATCACTCCTGCGGGAGGCATGCCGGGACTTATTGCCGGAAGCGATTCTTATGCGGCGCAAAAGTCCCTACCCCAAAACATACCACCCTGAGTATGAGCGTTTACTGTCACAAAGACTGCAGGACATTCTCAGCAATCCCAATTCCCCCATCATCCCGCTTATCGACAAGCAAAAGCTGCTTTCCTTTCTGCAGGCACCTGCCGAATACGGCAAACCGTGGTTCGGACAGCTGATGGCCGCGCCGCAGCTTGTGGCCTATTACCTCCAGGTGAATTACTGGCTGGAGAAGTACACACATTATGCCGTTGACAAGGGCCGGGTCTTCCTGTATGATAAGTACTGAACAAAGGCGTTCATCCTATAATGTGTCGGTTAAGATGCCGGACCTGCAACCGGTTGCTTAACTGTCGGCATTATGTGATGAGCGCCTTTTGGCGTGTCCGGGAGGAACTTTGCTCACAGGGTAAATTAAAGCATACTGTCCGGCTGCTGCGGGGATTATGGAGATAAACCCTGTTTTTCGCCGGAGAGTTTGTTTGGGAGGAATAAACATATGCTTACCGCAGTAGTGGGAATTAACTGGGGTGACGAAGGTAAAGGACGTATGGTGGATTTGCTGTCCGCCGAATATGATGTGATCTGCCGTTATCAGGGCGGCAACAACGCCGGGCATACAGTAGTCAACGAGAGGGGCAAATTTATCCTGAACCTTTTGCCGTCCGGCATCCTGCGTGACAATGTGGTCAATGTGATGGGCAACGGCATGGTCATTGACCTGGAGCACCTGTGCGGTGAAATGGAAGCACTGCGCAGCAAAGGCATAAAAATAACGCCGGAGACACTGAAAATCAGCGACAAAGCCATTATCTGCATGCCCTACCACAGGCAGCAGGACATCCTGGAGGAGGAGCGGCTGGCTGAAAGAAAATATGGCTCCACCCGGCGCGGCATTGCCCCCGTTTACGGCGACAAGTATATGAAAAAAGGCCTCCGCATGGGCGACCTGCTTGCTCCGGAGACGCTGGCAGACAAAGTGGCCAACATCGTGGAGTGGAAAAACATTACCTTCAGCGGCTACGGCCAGGAGAAACTGTCGCCTGAAGCGATGGTGGCATGGCTAAAGCAATACGGTGAGCCTTTGCTGCCCTTTATCACTGACACCACGGAATTTTTGCTGGCGGCAAAAAGAGAAGGGAAGAATATCTTGTTTGAAGCCCAGCTGGGTGCACTGCGTGACATAGACTTTGGCATTTACCCCTATACCACATCTTCCCAGACCCTGGCTGCCTACGCGCCCATCGGCGCAGGCATCCCCGGG
This sequence comes from Bacillota bacterium, assembly GCA_012522075.1. Taxonomy (GTDB): domain Bacteria; phylum Bacillota; class Dethiobacteria; order Dethiobacterales; family Dethiobacteraceae; genus DUUE01. The sequence goes on along the minus strand of JAAYLG010000164.1, from coordinate 592 downwards.
GTAAAGCTGGACCGTGTGATCGGCATTATGAAAGCCTATTCCAGCTGTGTGGGTGAAGGGCCGTTTACCGCGGAACTGTTTGGCGAAGAAGCAGCCGCCCTGCGTGAAGCCGGGGCGGAATACGGGGCGGCCACAGGCAGGCCCCGCCGGGTGGGCGGCTTCGATATCCCCGCCAGCGTCTACGGGGTTATGCTCCAGGGAGCTGACGCCCTGGCGCTGACCAAGCTGGATGTCCTGTCATACCTTGACAAAATCCCTGTCTGTGTTGCCTATGAAATTGACGGCGTCCGCTGTGAGCACTTCCCCGTTGGCGACAAACTGCTGCGGGCAAAGCCGGTGTATGAATATCTGGAAGGATTCAAAACAGATATCTCTGGCTGCAGCAGACCCGAAGAGCTGCCGCAGGCGGCCCTGCGTTACATCAGGTATCTGGAAGAGGCGGTAGGCTGCCCTATTGAATATGTTTCGGTCGGTCCCGGACGGGAAGATTATCTCAAAATGAGGTAGGAACCGGATTAATTAGCTTTATCCCTAACAGTGAGGAGGAGACCCCATGTGCGGCATCATTGGCTATATAGGAAGTGAAAATGCG
>JAAYLG010000025.1 GCA_012522075.1 Bacillota bacterium | reverse complement strand
TTAAAGCTTTCTTCTTGGCCGCGTTTAACCGCAGGTCAATCCCCACGCCGATACGTCCCACGGGCTCACCGTCCTGATACGCAACAAAAAAGCGGTTGGGACCAAGCCGCAACAAGGCATTTTTCTTTGGGTCCAGGGTATTGTACATATCCGCCAGTAAAGGCGGCACCCAGTTGGGGTCATCCCCGTAAAGCTTCCATGGCAGCTCGACAAAACACTTCCTTTCCTTCCTATTATCCACTACTCTGATCTCAGGTGGCGTTTGCAAAAGCTTTTTCAACTCCCCCCATTACGACATTATTTCCAGATACAATTCTTTCTTTTACGGGATTTTCCTGCAATTTTCCCTCTATTTATCTTTTTCCGCGTACCGGCCAAGGCCGGCGAAAACCGCCTTGAGGATCACAGCCGTGTTCAGGCAAGCCGCGGCAAGGAATTGTAACAAATGTATAGAACAAGGCCGCCAACCAATACTACAGATAAAAGCTTTTACAAAAGCAAGGCAGGTGCGAAAGATGAAAGTTCCAGACATCATGGAAGAACGCATGAGTTTTTCTTTCGAAGTCTTCCCTCCCAAAGCGGATCAGCCCCTGGAACCGCTTCTGGAAACGCTGGAGCAACTGTACCGGTTTAAACCTGATTTTATCAGCTGCACGTACGGCGCCGGCGGTACCAATGCAGGGCGAAATATGGAAATTTGCAAAGCCCTGAAAAACAGCGGGAAAACCATTCCTGTCACTCATTACACCTGCATCGGCAACACTAAAGCCAAGATCAGGGAGGACTTGGAAGGGTATCTGAGCATCGGCATAGATCATATCCTGGCACTGCGCGGTGACTTCCCCAAAGGGTGGGAGGAAACACGCGGCGATTTCGACTATTCCGGTGAACTGGTGGCATTTATTCGCAGCAATTACCCGCAATTTACCATCGCCGTGGCCGGCAACCCGGAAAAACATTTCCAGGCGGATTCTTTTGAATCGGATATAACCCACCTGCGGGAGAAGCAAGATGCAGGTGCGGACTTTATCATGACACAGCTTTGCCATGATGTGGACCATTTTGCCTGGTGGCTGGAGAAAGTCCGCAGGGCGGGTGTGTATCTCCCCGTCGTTGTTGGTATTATGCCGGTCCTGGTTAAGGAGCCCACCATTCGCATGGCTGTCAGCAACGGCAGCGCCATCCCCCGGGAGCTGGCGGAAATTATCGCCCGCTATGGTGACAATCCGGACGATTTTAAAAAAGCGGGCAAGGAATATACTGTAAAACAGCTTTTTCGCTTTATTAATACCGGTATTGACGGTATCCATATTTACACACTGAACAAATGGCGGGACGTGATTGACATTCTGCTGTCGGCGGGGCGCAAGCCTTATTCCGAGTAGAAAATTGCCGGCCGGGGCATTTGCCCCGGCCTTTCTTCAGCGCAGCAGCTTTTTTTTGTAATAATTGCTGTAGAGGACAACAGCGGGATTATGGCCGGTTACCCTGTCTTTGACAATCAGGGTGGTGACAGGTGCTTGGGAGTAACGGGTAAACAGCAGGTCATGCCCCACACACAGCCCGATGATAAGATTGAGGTCAGTTTTTTCATCGTTCAATACCAGTGCCTGCCCCACAGGGTTACAGATAGCTTCATATACCTTGCAGTTTACCTGGGACAAGCCGTATTTCTTTTTGTCTATCCCGGAGAATTTGCAGCACACGGCCGCAACTGAAAATTCCCGCTCCAGGATTTTTTTGACCTGTAGGGCTTCCCCGGCCAGCCCCACGCAGTGAGCCAAGCCAATCCGCCGGTAGCCCATCTCCCGGCAAAACTGCATGATTTCTTCCAGTCTTGTCCACTCCATGTAATGCTCGCTTTCAATGCGGGCGGCAACTTCCATGATTTTTCTTTCTTTCGCCTTTTCATAAATCTTTTGGGAAAGTTCCCCGTATGACTTTAGATCATGTCCGCGGATACATTTTTCGCCGCGGTAGCACGGGTAATTTAGACAACCTGCACAATCAACCACTTATTCTACCTCCCATTCAGCTCGGTATATCGCCACTTAACCCGAAAGGCCTCTACCGGAGGAAAGCAAAGGCATCACTGCAAAAAACCTGTCATGCCGGGCTTTTGGCCCGGCCGGGCCGGTTCAAAACTCGCTGCACAGCTCCGGGCAGTGACAGAAAATATTAATTGCAAAAATTCGGGTATTATAGTAGTATGCAAGTTAATGACCGTAATTAAATATACCGGTCTTGCCAAACTGTATAAATTCTGGAGGATCTTTATGAAAAACAAAATTGTAATTGTTATCAGTCTTGTCATCGCTCTTTCTCTCACAGCCTGTACGTCGTCACAAAACACAGACTCAACAGAGGAACTGAAGGCAAAAATAGAAACTTTAAACGACCGCATTAAAGATCTGGAAGAAGAGAATCAGGCACTGAAAGCGCAATTAAGCAATCAAACCGGCGACTCCTCAAACCTATTAATCACAGCCTTAAATACCATGGAATTGCTGAAAAATACGGATATGGCCGAACTGGCAGATATTGTCCACCCGGAAAAAGGGTTGCGCTTCAGTCCCTACTTTTTTGTAGATCTACAAAATGACAAAGTCTTCAACGCGCAGCAGGTTGCAAGGTTAAATGAAGATACTACTGTATATACTTGGGGAATTTACGATGGCATTGGCGAGCCCATAGAATTAACATTCAATGATTATTATGACAAGTTTGTTTATGACCAGGATTTCCTAAACCCTCACCTGATAGGCAACAATACACCCATCGGTTCCGGAAACACCGTTGACAATGTAGCCGAAGCCTATCCGGACGGCACTTTTATTGAGTTCCATTTCACCGGCTTTGAACCCGGTTATGACGGCATAGACTGGCGCAGCTTGCGCCTGGTCTTTGAACAAAACGAAGGAAAGTGGTATTTGGTCGGCATAATTCATGGCCAATGGACCATCTGATCCCAAAAGACCGGCAAAGTCGTGGCCTGGCGGTGAAAGTCCGCCGTGGGTTTGGCGGATTGGCCGGGTAAAAATAAGAGCATTACCGGAAAAACCGGCCATGCCGGGCGTTTTAGCCCGGCCGGGCCGGTTTTTCTTCCCTTTTACCGGCAGTCAAGGACAGCCGCCGGAGCTACTCCAGGCCGTCGTTGCACTGCACCAGGACTTTAAGGTACTTGCTGCTCATGTGCACGTCATAAGCTTCCGCCACCCTCTCCAACGGGACGACTTTTGCGGTAAAAGGCTGCAGATTCAGCTTGGGCAGAAGCTGCACCGCCCGCGGAAAAGCATAGGGAGCCACATAAAAACCTGAAATGGTCAATTCATTAAAATAGCAGTATTTAAAGAGATTAAGCGGCATTTCAAAATCACCGGGATACATGGCGCCGTAAAGCAGGGTGCCGCCTTTGGCGGTGATGCGGGGCAGGTTGCCCACGGCTGCAGGCGCCCCGGACGCATCCAGGACTACGTCAAAACCAAGGCCGCCGGTGATGCGCATGGCCTCCTCCACCACATCTTGAGTAGTGGGATCAATCACATGCTCCGCCCCGAAGGAGAGTGCTATTTCCCTCCTGTCGGCCACAGGTTCTATCATGCTCAGGTAGGTTGCACCGTACATCTTGACCATCTGCAGGGCCAGCTGGCCAATGGGACCGCCGCCGCAAATGGCAACCCGGCTGCCCACTTTGGGGCTCATCCTGTCCATGGCGCGTACGGCCACGGCTGTCGGCTCCAGCAAACAGCCTTCTTTCAGGCTGACATTGTCGGGAAGCTTATAAACCTGGGATTCGTGCCAGACAACATATTCAGCCATCCCGGGGCGATGATATTCATCGGTATGCTCACAAAACTGCTGCTGCCCGTTCTGGCAATAATAACAAGTACCGCAGAAACGCAGGAAGTTGGCGGCAACACGGTCGCCCACCTTCAAGCCTTTTTTCGTTGCTTTTTCCCCCAGTTCCTCCACCACTCCGGAGACTTCATGGCCCAGGCCGATGGGTACATCGGTGCCAAAAATACCTTCCGCCACATGGGGATCCGAACCGCAAATGGAACAGTAGGCCACCCTGATTTTCACATCTTCCGGACCCACCTCCTGTTCCGGGAAATCAATTACTTCCACCCGGCCGCGTTTCGACTCATCCGGGTCTTTCAGGTTGCCGATCTTCGTTATTGCCGCTGCTTTCATCACAGCACCTCCGGTCACGAAATTATACTTTATTTCTCCAACACTTCACGGACGGCACGCACCGTGGCCTCCGTGTCATACCCGTATTTAGCACGCAATTCTTCCCCGGTGCCAAAGCCGGCGTAGACCTGCGGAATCCCCAGGCGGCGGAAAGCTTTGGGGTAAACAGCCCGGTCTATCAGCAGGTCGGAGATGGCGGTAGCCAAGCCGCCGTACATCAGGTGGTCTTCCAGGACCACAATGCGTCCCGTTTCCTCCACAGCCCGGAGAACAAGCTCCTTGTCCAGCGGCTTAATGGTAAACATGTCAATCACGCCTACGGAAATGCCCTCTGCTTCCAGGCGAAAGGCCGCTTCCAAAGCTTGGAACACCATTTCACCGTGGGCAAAAATGATGACGTCCTTCCCTTCCTTGGCAATAATTCCTTTGCCGATTTCGTATTTCATGGTTCCTTCTTCGTAAATCACCCTGTCTTTTTTCCCCTGGGCCAGGCGGATAAACATGGGGCCCGGATATTTCATGCTGGCCCATAAGATATCCCTGATCATATTGGGGTCGCCGATGGAAATGACTGTCATGTTAACCAGAGAGCTCATCAGGGCAATATCTTCCATGGCGTTATGGGTGGATCCGCCTTCGGAGGTCAACCCGCCGCCGGTGCCGATAATGCGCACAGGCAAATTCTGATAACACACATCAGTCCGCACCTGTTCACATGCCCTCATGGTCATAAAAGGGATCATACCCATAATGACCGGTATATTGCCTTCCAGGGCAAGGCCGGCGGCTATGCCCACCACATTTTGCTCGGCAATGCCCACATCGACAAAGCGGTCGCCGCAGTCACGCTTAAAAGCTTTCAGGGCCGCCCCCGTATCGGGGGTAAGTACCCAAAGTTTGTCATTTTTTAACCCGATTTCGTGCAGCGTATCGCCGATGACAGTTCTGCCGGAAAGAAAAAACTGGCCAAAATTAAAGGTTACGCCCATTGTTTTCCACCCCGCTTTTACCGTATGTCGCTTCCAGGTCTTTTAATGCCCGCTCAAGGTCTTCTTCGCTCAGGGCGCCGGCATGCCAGCCGATATCCCGCTCCATAAAGGAAACGCCTTTCCCTTTAATCGTATGTGCTATTAGCACCGTGGGCTGCTCTGAATCAGGTGCCGGCAGACTGTCCAGAGCGGCCACAATTTCCGCCATGTTATGGCCGTCCAATTCAATCTCGTTCCAGCCGAAAGCTTTCCATTTATCAGCATACGGCTCCAGGTGAATAAAATCTTCCGTGTAACTGGTCATCAGCTGCCCGTTGCGGTCCACGATTCCGACCAGGTTGCCCAGTTTATAAGAGCTGGCCGCCATGGCCGCTTCCCAAATGGAGCCTTCACAGGTTTCCCCGTCACCCATCAGGCAAAAGACACGGTGTTTTTGTCCTTTCTGCTTGGCGGAAAGGGCCATGCCAACCGCGATGGAGAGCCCGTGTCCCAGTGAGCCGCTGGAAGTCTCCACCCCGGGCAAATGGACTTTACAGGGATGCATGCCGAAAGCGCTGTCCAGCTTGCCGTAGGTGGCACAAATTTCATCATAGTCAAAGAAACCGCGCAGGGCCATGGCAATATACATACAAACCGCTCCGTGCCCTTTGCTTAAAATAAAGCGGTCTCTTGCCGGGTTCATGATATTGTTGGGATCCACATTCATGCCGTAATGGTACAGAGCGATGAGAAGGTCCGCTGCCGACAAATCACCACCGATATGCACCGGCCCGCCATAGGTGCCGCACAGGTACAACAGTTTTTTCCTAAGGTCATAAGCCAGTGCTTCCAGACGTGCAATTTCCTGTTGCTTGTCCACAAAGATTTCCCCCTTTCACTAAAAGAATTTCAAGATGAAGGCGTTATTTCCTGCCGGTTGCGGCTGCTGTTTTTGCCTTTGCAAAAAGAAGGCCGTAGCATTGCAAGCAACACAACGGCCTTAAGCTGGAATGTTATGCAATTTTAGTTTTCCGCCATTTTTTTATACTTCTCATAACGTTCTTTGGCTTCCTTCTCCGATTGGGCAAAAAGTTCTTCCGCAATTTCCGGGAAGGTATTTTTCAGTGCAAGGTAGCGGACTTCGCTGTTCAGGAAATCACGGAAAGGCTTGCTCGGCGCCTTGGAATCCAGAATGAAAGGATTCTTCCCTTCATTTGCCAGTTCCGGATTATAGCGGTAGAGATGCCAATAGCCTGTCTCCACGGCAAATTTCTCCTGGGCCTGGGTTTTGCCCATGCCGGCTTTAATGCCGTGGTTAATGCAGGGTGCGTAAGCAATAATCAGGGAGGGGCCTTTGTAAGCCTCGGCTTCCCGGATTGCTTTGAGGAACTGGTTCTTGTCGGCGCCCATGGCCACCTGGGCTACATAGACATAGCCGTAAGTCATGGCCATGGCACCAAGGTCTTTTTTCCTCACCCGCTTGCCGGAGCTGGCGAACTTCGCCACGGCGGCGGTAGGTGTGGCCTTGGACGACTGCCCACCCGTATTGGAGTACACTTCCGTATCAAAGACAAGCACATTGACATCCTCTCCGGAGGCCAGCACGTGGTCCAGGCCGCCGTAGCCAATGTCATAAGCCCAGCCGTCACCGCCGAAAACCCAGACGGACTTCTTGACCAGCTGGTCCTTGTTGGCCAGGATATAAGCGGCATACGGGTTGCTTCCTTTATAGTTCTCCAGTGCGGCCACCAGGGCGGCGGAGCTTTCCTTGGAAGCTTCCGCATCATCCATGCTGTCGATCCAGGCCTGTGCCGCGGGGCGCAGAGATTCATCTTCCGCCATCAGCTCTTCCAGGTAATTTTTAATTGTCTCCCTGGTTTTTCTGACCGCTATAGCCATGCCATAACCGTACTCCGCATTGTCCTCGAAGAGGGAATTTGCCCAGGCCGGGCCTTTGCCTTCGGCGTTCTTGGTGTAAGGCATGGACGGTGCAGAACCGCCCCAGATGGACGAGCAGCCGGTGGCGTTGGCAATCATCATTCTGTCGCCAAACAGTTGGGTGATTACTTTTGCATACGGCGTTTCACCGCAGCCGGCACAGGCGCCCGAAAACTCAAGCAGCGGCTGGCAGAACTGGCTGCCTTTGATCGTATATTTGGACACCAGGTCGCAGCGGTAAGGGATATTGTCGACAACGTACTCCCAGCGCTCCACTTCCTGCTCCTGGGTTTCAATTGGCTTCATCACCAGGGCTTTTTCCTTGGCCGGGCAAATATCGGCACAGTTGCCGCAGCCGGTGCAATCCAAGGGAGAAACCTGCATTCTATAGTAGTAGCCTTCCAACCCTTTGCCTATAGCTTTTTTCACCGGCAAATCGCCCGGTGCAGCCTTAACTTCCTCTTCCGTCAGCAGGAACGGACGGATGGCGGCATGCGGACAAACGAAAGAGCACTGGTTGCACTGGATACACTTGTCAACCTGCCATTCCGGCACATAAAGGGCAATGCCGCGCTTTTCGTAAGCCGATGTCCCGCTGGGGAAGGTGCCGTCGGCCATGTCTTTGAAAACAGACATGGGGAGATTGTCGCCCTCCTGCCTGTTCATGGGAATCAGTACGTTTTTTATAAAGTCGGGAACGTCCACGGCGCCGGCGGCCGCAGCTTCGTCCGCCGCGTCGGCCCAGGAAGCGGGAACTTTGACTTCCACCAGGGCATTCATGCCGGCATCCACAGCTTCATAATTCATTTTAACGATATTTTCACCTTTAACGCCGTATGTCTCCTTAATGGCATCCTTCAGGTATCTGGCGGCATCTTCCGGCGGAATGACATTGGCCAGCTTGAAGAATGCGGCTTGCATAATCATATTGATCCTTCTGCCGAGGCCGATCTTTTCTGCGATCCCGGAGGCATTGATAATATAAAACTTAATCCTGTTTTGGGCAAGATAATTCTTCATTGCCGCCGGCAGGTTTGTTTCCAGCTCCGCTTCACTCCAGTTGGTGTTCAGGAGGAAGGTGCCGCCCTTCCGCAAACCTTTCAGCAGATCGTACTGATGAACATACGATTGCTGGGAACAGGAAATAAAGTCGGCTTCATCTATCAGGTAAGTCGATTTAATCGGTTTTTTCCCGAAACGCAGGTGGGAGATGGTTACGCCGCCTGATTTTTTGCTGTCATAGGCAAAATAGCCCTGGGCATACAGGTTGGTATTATCCCCGATAATTTTAATGGCACTCTTGTTGGCGCCTACCGTCCCGTCCGAGCCAAGCCCCCAAAACTTGCAGGCAATAGTCCCTTCCGGGGTTGTGTCAATCTTCACTTTTTCCTCCAGGGAAGTGTACGTTACGTCGTCGATGATGCCGATTGTAAAACCGTTCTTCGGCTCGTCGGCTTTCAGGTTTTCAAAGACGGCGTAAAGCTGCGACGGAGTGGTATCCTTGGAACCGAGTCCATACCGGCCGCCCACTACCAGCGGGGCGTTTTCTTTGTTGTAGAACAGGGTCCGGACATCCTGGTATAAAGGTTCGCCGAGGGCACCCATTTCTTTCGTCCTGTCAAGCACGGCAATTCTTTTCACCGTAGCAGGCAGAACGGCAAAGAAATACTTGGGCGAGAATGGACGATACAGCCTTACTTTAATAACGCCCACCTTTTCTCCCCGGGCCAGAAGGTAGTCCACGGTTTCCTCCAGCGCTTCGGTGACGGAGCCCATGGCGACAACTACCCTCTCCGCGTCGGGAGCACCGTAGTAATCAAACGGCTTGTATTCTCTGCCGGTAAGTTTGGCAATTTCACGCATATAAGCGGCGACTACGTCCGGAACATTTTCATAATACCTGTTGGCTGCTTCCCTGAACTGGAAATAAACATCCGGGTTTTGCGCCGTGCCTTTTTGCACCGGGTGTTCCGGGTTCAGCGCCTTGTTGCGGAAGCGCTGCAACGCTTCATAGTCAACCAGCTTGGCAAAATCTTCGTAGCTGATTTCTTCTATTTTCTGTATCTCATGAGATGTCCTGAAACCGTCAAAGAAATGTAAAAACGGTACATGCGACTTGATGGCGGACAGGTGGGCCACACCGGCAAGGTCCATTACTTCCTGCACGCTCCCCGACGCCAGCATGGCAAAACCTGTCTGCCTTGCCGCCATCACATCCTGATGGTCACCAAAAATGGAAAGTGCATGGCTTGACAGGGCCCTGGCGCTGACATGGAAAACACCGGGCAAAAGTTCCCCGGAAATTTTATACATGTTCGGGATCATCAGCAGCAAGCCTTGGGAAGCAGTATATGTGGATGTCAGAGCTCCGGCTGCCAATGAGCCGTGGACAGCCCCTGCAGCACCTGCTTCTGATTGCATTTCCACCACATGTACAGTTTGTCCAAAAATGTTTTTACGACCGTGAGCCGCCCATTCATCCACCAATTCGGCCATGGGGGACGACGGGGTGATGGGGTAAATAGCGGCAACTTCGGTAAAAGCATAGGAAACATACGCAGCTGCCGTATTACCGTCCATCGTTTTCATTTTACCAGCCATTGAGTAACCTCCCCTTTTTTATTGCATGAATTGCGGGAAACAGAAAAATATTTAGATGCTTATCTGATTCCCCAACTATATGCCGTGTTTATTATATCACTTCCGCTCGGTACGGGGAATATATTTTTATTAATAAATAATATATCGAACACTTATAATTGAATATTATTAAAAATGCCGTCTGTGCATTCTCTTATTAGCGGAAGCAAAGAATCTTTTCCTGTAGATACGCGTACAAAAAAAAATATTTTTGCTTAGTATTCTCCGTTGGTCTCCGTTCTTCCTGCCCGAAAAGAGGAAACCCGGCCGAGCCGGGTTTCCTTTATCCCCTTAGACAGTGGCAAATTGTTTTTGTTTTGTCCTGGCAATGGTAACATTATCTCTTGTCCTGTCACGCAGCGCTTCCACCGCATTGGGCATCACTTCGAAACGGTAGTCCATGCCCGCCTTTTGCTGGTGGGCGGCAATCACCGCATGACTGGGGACGGCATTGACGTCATGGTTGACTTTTTGCTGATACCAGAAAAAGCGGTGATTGTCAGGCAGGCTGTTTACATCCGCCAGCGTTTCCCCGTCGGCTGTCAATTCCACTTGTTCTCCCAGAATCTTGCGGACATAATCTTTGGTGTCATGGAACTGCAGGAGTTTGGGGAAAGTGCCCCCTGGAATAACCTGCTGCCAGTCCTTGTTCTCATAGCGGGCCAGCAAATCTTTGGCCCGGTGCAGGTGGGCAATTTCCTGCTGCAGGTGCATCTCCCAAATCTGCCTGATGTGGGGATCCATTTCATCCTGGTAGAAGGAATAGTACAGGTAGCACTCCATGTATTCATGCAGGAGCAGGTTTTCCAGCCAGGTGCAATTGGGATCCAGCAGTGAACCGTACTGGGAAACATGCTGTTCTTCAATCATGGCTATCTCCTGGTAAAGCTGCCGGCCCAAGTCATTGTAATAAGTGGGTCCCACATTCATATAGAAATTCATTGTCTGCTGCTCGCCGGCGGTAATAATTAAAATATTAAGCTTGGTGCGTATGTCGGCCGTTTGGAAATCAACAAAATTCCTGACATTGTCATAAGGATGACGATGTTCGGCAATGGTGGGCCGTCCCGGCGTCATTTCCACATACTCTTTAACTATTTTCTGCGCCGGTATGTTTTTGTCCAAATCAAGCAGGTTGGCATAGCGGTAAAGATGATCGAAATCTTCCAGCAGGGCAAAATCCAAGGTGGCTTTAACATAAGGATCAGGCTCATTTTGGGCCAGCCAGGCAGTCAGATCTACAGCCACATGTTCATAACCGATAGTTGTTTCCAGCGGCGTTTCTCCTACGGGAGAAAGCCAGTTAATCCTTTTTTGCTGCTGTTGTTCAATGCGGCGGGTGAGGGCCAGTTCGCGCCGCAGGTCATTGTTATTGCAGTTGCGGTGGAACTGGTGGGAAAACAAGGCTGCTTCCACTTCAATTCCGTTCATAAGAATAATGCGGATTTTTGTGTAAGGGTCTGCCGTATTTTTGTCATAAGGTTTGGGATAGACGGTTTTCCAATCCATTAGTGCATCGCCGAGCAGGATTGGTTTTTGTTCAAAGGGGTTCAACATGGCAAAACTCCTTTCCTGTTTTGGTGTCTTTTACATTATCTCTATTTTCTTCCCGCTCTATGCACAAACAGGACGATGTTAAATTTGCAAAGGGCAAAAAAAAGCCCGGCACCCGGGAACAGGTCACTGCTGCGAAGCTCCTGCCGCAGCCATTTTTTTGCTGCCAAATAGCAGCATCCCCTGGAGCAGCAACAGCACCCCAGAGACAGCCATCAGCATTTCAATCCGGACATAGTCCGCCAACGGGCCAAAGAACAGCATTCCCAGTGGCAGCATGGAAGTAGAAAGCATATTTAAAACACCGAAAACACGACCCAGGTAATCTTCCTCCACTTTTTCCTGCATAAGAACGGTGGCGGTCGTATTAAAAAGGGGCATGGCCACGCCGCTGATCCCGTAAAAGAGAAGATACAGCCAAAATACCGGGACTACCCCCAAAGCAAAGCTGGAAAAAGCAAAAAGCAGGGTGGCAAGGGCCAGGGTATGGTTTTTGTTGCGCAAGCCGCCCCAGAAGGTGAGCAGCAGGCCGCCCAAAAGCATACCGGTAGAAAAAACAATTTCCAGTGCGGTCAAGTGCCACACCCGGCTGTTGAAAGTGCGTGCAACCTGCAGGGGGGGCAGAAAAGCAACCGGAGAAATGCAGACAAAAAAGCAGGCTATAAAGAGAAAAAAGGTTTTCAGGAAGGGATGTTGGTTTATATAGGCAATTCCCTGCCTCAGGTCGGAAAAATAACTGATGACTTGTTTTTCCCGCGCTTTCCCATGCAGCGGTATTTTGAGCAGGGTGGCAAGGGTAACAATGGCTGCGGCGGCGGTAAGGACATCTATAAAAAATATTATTTCCATGGTGGCATAGTTAAGGAGCAGTGCACTGGCCAGGGGAGAAAGAAAACTGATCACAGCCTGGATGCTGCTGTTAATGCCGTTTACCCTGGTAAGCTTGTCCTGCGGGACAATTTGGGGTAGGACGGCACCCACGGCCGGTGTTTGCATGCCGGTGCCCATCGCACGTACTGCGGCGGCAAGCAAAAGCAGCCAGATATAATCATACCCGCAAGCAAAAAGAACGGCCATTGCCAGGGTAACCACGGCAATCAGGGCATCCGCCAGGATGATCAGCCGTTTGCGGCTCAAGCGGTCCGCCCACACACCGGCAAAAGGTGAAATAAAAAAAGCAGGGACAAAACCGCAAATAATAAATAATGACATCACGATACCTGATTTTGTGTTTAAGGTGAGATACCACATGATGGCATACTGCACCAGGGACGAACCGAACAAGGACAGCGTCTGGCTGGCCAGCAAGGCAACAGCGTTTCGCCGCCACAATTTTTCCTCTTTTGTCATCTTCCCACCCTTACAGCAGAAAAACCTGCAAATCATATTTGCTTTCTCTGCAGTATGTCTTTTTTATTACCTTTTGTCGGCACCTGTTTCGGTCTCGCTGTCTGCCAGTCAGCAAACATATACAGATCATTTTTCAGCTTACATGAAAAATAAGAATTTTACAAGGAGAAATTTGCAACTTTTTCCCAAGGTTAATTGCAAGTTTTATTGCCACCCATATTTTGGCACCTCTGATAATATTGCCATCTCATTAGCAGATCTATATCCATGAATTTTTCTTGGGTAATTATTCATCCAGTTCTCAATTCGCCTGA
>JAAYLG010000163.1 GCA_012522075.1 Bacillota bacterium | reverse complement strand
TTCCATAAGACTTCACCTCTGAGTAGCTATTTTTTAGTTACTCGTCCGGGCAAGGACGGTGAAGTCTTTCTTCTATTTTTTGAAGGTCGATTCCTCCAAAAGCCCCTACAGTAACTTTACACTAACTTGCTGCCGTCAGAGGGGAACTATTTTCAGACGTCCCCAGGCTGCCAGCTTGTCGTCTTTAATTACCAGTACTCCGTCCACACCGGGGATTGTGCGGGCAAATTCCAGCGCCTGCTTGAGGTCTGCAGCCGTCTGAATTCTGTTGGCGGTGGCAGTAGCCACGGCATCGGCCAAGACGGCGGAAGAAGAGACAATAACTGCGGCATCAGCCCGGCCGAAACTGAAAGACGGGCCGACCGTGCCGGAAGAAGTACAGACGCCAAGGCCTCCAGGCTGCGGCTCCAGTTCCAGAGCCAGCCGGTTGCTTAAAGGTGAACTGCCTGCATAGACGGCGATTTTAATTTTTTCCTTGACGGACAGGAACAGATCGCCGCCGTTTTCCACGATGACCTGCTGGACCTTTTTCAACAATTCCCGCCCCACATATTCTGCAAAGGCGCCGGCCACGGCAGCCATAGGGCCGACACCGGCCATATTGCCCGCCCTGATCATGTCAAGGGCCATGGGCGGGGCTCCGGGAGCCGCCAGGTGAGGCTGCAAGGTGGAACGGAACTTTTGGTCGGCGGCAATATATTCCTCCAATGCCAGCCGGTAAGCAAGCACCCGTTCTTCCACGAAGGCCGGCAGCAGGGGATTAAAACTTGCTTCGTCCACCTGTACGGCCAAATCCGTTTCCTTGACTTTGCAGGCAAATGCGGCAAACCCCTTGGCTTGCATCATTTTCCTGTACTCACGGCGCACATGATCCATTAATTATTCCCCCGCGAGATACAGGGCTTCAACGGCACGGGCCGGACAAGCTTTCAAGCACTGCTCACAGACCACGCATTTTTCACTGCAGAAAGAAACAGTCATCTCAGGCCGTTTCATCCACAGAGCGTTGGTGGGGCAGATAACCGTGCAGGCACCGCACTGCGTGCAGCGGTCTTCCACCCAGATGATCTGCTGTTCCAGGGGCAGAATCACAATCCCGCGCGACTGCAGGTAGTTAACGGCGGCTTCATATTTTTCGTCTTCCGCCGACAGTTCCACCACCATACTGCCTTCTTTGCGCGGATTGATATTTGCTTTCAGGATATTGGCAACCACGTCGAATTCCCTGGCCAATGTATAAATAAACGGCAACTCCACCACAGCGGCGGGAAAACGTAATACCACTTTGCGTTTTATCATCTGTTTTTCCCCCTTACTCTTTCTCCGGCTGCCGGGCAAAATTTACTGCAAACTCTGCTGACGGCAGGGCGGCTACCGGTTCCGTCAAGGTAAATTCCCCTTTGAGAATCCATTGTTTCAGTGTTTCGGCAATCTCCTTGGCCTTCGGGTAACTGGACAGCGGGGCGGTGGGAACTTCCTTGCCCCGGATAACGATTGTGCCTGATTTCAACTCGGCATAGCTGACTTCGCCCAGGATTTCTTCTGTCCCTTGCGGGTAAGCTTCACTGTAATCCACAATAGGTGCCAGGATCTCCTCATCGGAAACGGCGGTAAATTGCAGTATTTCTTCATCCAGAATGGGGATCGGCACACCCACCCCCACCTGCATGGAAACGCCGTAGCCCAGAAAGCTTACGCCGCGCAAGTATTTGGGACTCATTTGCTTTAAATCGCCTATCAGAGCAAGGGTGCCTGCCCCGCCGCGGGGGACACCGCCTTCCGTCCTGGGCGCATGCGGGTTGTGCTGCGTACCATGCCAGGCAACATAGCCCACGCCGCCCCCGAGGAAGATTTTGGTGCCAACACCTATAGTGCGATACAGGAGATCATTGAGCAACGGCGAAAGCTGTCCCGCACTGCAGTAGTTGGCATTGCCCAGATGCGGTTTCAGAATCCCCATATAGGTATAAATAGTCCTGTCGGACAAATTTACGGCCACATTATAATTCTGGTAGCAGTTGCGCGGGTTGAACAGGTAAGCATCTTTTATATCGTCCAGGGTGATCCATTTCTCCAATTTTTGCAACGGGTAACAGTTGGTCCCGTATGATGTTGCCTCCAGCAGAACCTTTTTCCCGGACAGCAAGTCTTCGATCACATGAGCACCGCCGTAATTGAAAGCGCCCGGGAAAACGCTGTTGGCAGGATCTGTTTCGGGAATCTCCGTGGCTCCCAGATAAACATCCACTGCGGCAATCCCGGCATAAGCATTTACCCCGTTCAGGTAAACTTTCGACATGCGCATCCGCGGTGTCGTATGTCCCAGGTTAAGAAAAGCACCGGAAGAACACATGGGGCCGAAGGTGCCTGTGGTGACAACGTCAACCTGGCGCGCAGTTTTTTCCACGCCTTTTTCGGCTACCATGGAAACAATTTCTTCCGCAGTCGCCACCACTACCTTGCCCTTGGCAATCTTTTCATTAATTTCCTTGATTGTACGCAGCTGTTTCATGCATGCTCCTCCTCTACAAGAAAAAACTCTTTCCGGATAGAAAGAGAAATCGCAAAGACAACGACTCTCATCTTCCAGAATATCCCTTCTGCTGGAATTAGCACCGTGACAATTGTCCGGTTGCCGGGTTTCACAGGGCCAGTCCCTCCACCACTCTGGATAAGAGTTTTTTTTATATAATTGAATCTATCGTACAACTAACCCTGCTGTCTGTCAAGTAAAAATTGCTGCAGAAAATCCACGGGGTTAATTGCAAGTTTTATTGCCACCCATATTTTGGCACCTCTGATAATAT
>JAAYLG010000162.1 GCA_012522075.1 Bacillota bacterium | reverse complement strand
TACCCTGAGAAAACCCTGCTGGTTGACGGTACCCCCGGTCACCCGGTCGCCCGCCTCCTTATCCACCGGCAAACTTTCACCGGTAAGAGCCGACTCATCCACCGCCGACGATCCGCTCAAAATCACACCGTCGATGGGAATGCCGCTGCCCGGTTTGACATGCACTATGTCGCCGGGCTTCACCTGGGCGGTAGGAATCTCCACCACCGCAAACTCGCGCTCAACCAAAGCCACAGCCGGCGCCAGATCCATCAGCTGCCGGACCGCATCTCCCGTTTTCGCCTTACTGCGCGCCTCCAAAAACTTGCCCACTGTAATCAGGGTCAATATCGTCGCCGATGACTCAAAATAAAGTTCATGATGGAGGCTGGCGATGCGGTCCATATCCGCCAGGCCGGCCGCATTGTTCATTTGAAAAAGCACGACGATGCCGTACAAAAGTGCTGCGCCGGACCCCATGGCAACCAGGGCGTCCATATTAGGAGCCCGTGAACGCAGGGACTTGAAGCCACTGATATAAAACTCCCTGTTAATAAAAATAACGACCAGGGTTAAAAGCAGCTGCAAAAGTCCGCTGTTCATGCTGCCGGCAGTTCCCTGCAAAAAGCCGGGGGCCGGCAGGCCCAGCATGATGCCCATACTGACATAGAGCAGGGGCACGGCAAAGATTACCGAAGAAATCAGCCGCTTTTTTAAGTGCTGGGCTTCCTTTTGCATCGGCGACAGGCCACCCGCCGCCGCGTCAGCCGACGCGCCGCCGCCAGCTTCGCCATCCTCGGAAACCGCCGTATAGCCGGCAGAACTGACCGCCTCGCTGATACTGCTATGTGAAATAACTGCCGGATTAAAACGAACCTTCATGGTGTTGGTCATCAGGTTCACATCAACCTGGTCCACACCTTCCAGCTCTCTGACAGCGCGTTCCACGTGAGCCTGACAGGAAGCGCAGGTCATCCCCCTCACCTCAAAACGCGACTCAACTATATTACTCATATATCCTCCTTGGTGCCCCGCACCGGACCCTAACTTACCCACTACCACCCCGAGGGGGAGGGTCTACTAAGACAACTATAACACACTTGGCCCTGTCGGTCATCTTTACCCATTTAGTTAGCGGATTATCTAGTGGCAGATACTTTAGGGGCAGTGTTAGTTGTTTTGTATAAAATCTATCGGAAAAACCGATGAATATGCTTGCAAATGCCGAAATCTTCACCTACTATGTTATATATATTTCATTAATTTGTAATATAAGGAAATTGTCAGGAAAAAACTTGCGTAGAAATGAAATTATCAGTGATTAATATTTCGACCTTTATGACGTGAACAATGCAAAGACTATAGGAGCTATTTGCTACAAATTAGATAAATGACTAATAGTTTAACACTTGCCTGGTTGGGTCTAATCGGGACCCATTCATATAAAAAAACTAAGGAGCTGTAAATGAAGGAGAAGAGAATAATTGCAGCAATATTGGCTTTGGTGATGGTTCTCAGCACCACCACAGTCATTTTTGCTAAGGACTGGTCTGGACAACAGACCTTTGATGACGTTGGAAAGAAGAACTGGTCCCACGGCTACGTAGAAAACCTCGCCGATCAGGACATTGTCCACGGTTACGGTGACGGAACTTATGGGCCCCTGAATAATTTGACCCGCCAGCAGGCGGCCAAAATGATTGCCATCGCTGCGGGACTGGACTTTAAGGGAAAGCCTGCAAAATTTCCCGATGTTCCCAAGGATTCCGAGTTCACAGGCTATATAGCTGCTCTGGTTGAAAAAGGAGCCATCAGCGGCTTCACTGACAAAACTTTCCGACCGACAGCTTTTATTACGAGAAGTCAGGCAGCCAAAATGATCGCAGCCGCCTTTGGTCTCGCAAAGGGTGACTTTAAGGTGGATTTCCCTGATACGAAAGATTTAGATCCCAAAGACAAGGCATTTATCGACCTTCTTGCCAGTCTGGGAATTGTAAAAGGCTACGAAGACGGTAAAGAATTCCGTCCAACTGAAAAAATAACCAGAGCCCAGTTTCCCAAAATGCTGGCAATCGCTCAGGCAACAGCAGCTGTACAACGGGCTGAAGCGGATGGGGCAACTGATGCTGATCTTGCCCAAGCTAAGAAATTGGTCGATAACCTGCCGGACAACCAGGATATTGGGACAAAAAAGTCACTCGAAGGACGACTGGATGACCTTGAAGAAGAGGAAGAAG
>JAAYLG010000161.1 GCA_012522075.1 Bacillota bacterium | reverse complement strand
ACAAGCAGGTCCATCTGCTCCCGGGACCAGACGCCGTTTTCCTCCGGCGGCCTGCCGGTAATCATGGCGGCAAAACCTGCATTGGTCACAGGCTGGTAAACGGTGAGCGCCCTGACAGCCGGCGGCAGTTCCGCCAAAAAAGGCGCATAGCCGGTATTTACGGCATGCAGATACTGGTGGTAGCCGAAACCGTCAAGGTAAAGCACCATCACCCGCCCCGAGCGCAAGTAATGTTCCGTGTCCGGATACAGGTCCATAATGCTGGCTGCAGGCGGGTCTACGACAATCCCGGCCACATCTGCGATCCCGCCTTCCCTGTCGGGCGGGAGATAATGAAAAACATTGTCCTTCAGTTCCAGCCAGCCGTCGGCCGAAATATCGGCATATGCACCCTGCCGTCCCATGGCAAGGAGCCTTTTGCCGGATTCCGGCGGCAGCAAAGCGGAAAGGGGGAAAAGCCTCCTGTAAGTATAAACGGACGTCCCGTATTGCTTCCCGTCATGGCTTGCGGTTGAAGCGCCTTCAAAATAAGGCACAACAGGCATGCTTCCCTTGTACACGCCGCCCGGGGTGAGCTGCAGCAAGTTTGCCTCCTGGCTTACAATATTAACGCCGGTCTCCGGCGGAGCATTTTCTGCCATGACAATAATCTCCGCAATTCTTTTCACATTGCTGCTTGCCGGATGATAACGATTAACCGCTTCCCAACCGTTTGCCGGTGAAAACAGCAGATAGCTGCCCGCAAGCGTGCTCCCGTCCAGCACGGCAGCCATCCCGTCGCTGCCAAGGAGCAGCACCTCAAAAACTTCTGCAACAGGCTGTGCCTGGGCAACAATATCGGCAAGGGGAGTACCCTGCAGTCTTTTCTCTTTTGCCGTAAATTTCTCTTTTGGCAGCTCATCCGGGTCTGTCAGCAAAAAAGGCGCCGCCACATCACCGCCAACCCTGCACGCAGGAACAAAGCCGGCAGTTTTACCGACAAAGACAGACAGGGGAAGCACCCTGTCTGCCCACAAACCCAGTATTACACCGGCAAGAAAAACGACAATAGCTCCACAAACCGCTTTTTTCCGCACTATTATCCTCTCCTGTGCAACAGGCCGCCCAAGCCGCGCAGCGGCTTGGTCACACTGTAAGCAATAATCCCGCCCAGCCCCCCGGAAAGGGCGGCGCTGGATACGCTTAAAAGCAATGGTATCAGCGGCAGCCTGAAAAAAACAAGATTAACAAGCACCGTACCGCTTGCATTGGCCGCAATCCCGGCGGCAAAACAGCAAGCCAGGCAGCATCCCCGGTGGCGAGAAAGCAAGAGCACAAGATCAACGGCCAGCCCCGGCAGTATATAAGTGAAAAGGCTTAAAAAGCCGTGTGTACCGTAAATGCCCAGTGCCATCACCACAACCGCCTGAACTGCGGCAATAATGGAGGCAGCACCATACTTCTGGACAAGTGCCACCCCCATGACTATCCACATCATATAAAAGCCGCCGGCAATAACGCCTCCCGGGATAAACAGGGGGCCGGTAATAATATGTGTGAGCGGCACAATAATCGGTTTTGTTGCTATACCCAGGCAGGCCATCAGTGCCAGTAAAATCAGTTCAAAGGTAGAAAACCGCGAAAAAAATTTTTTCACCATGGTTTACGCAGTTATTGCACAATGATTTTGGCAAGGTTTTTTATATACATACTGCCAGGCTCTCCTTCCGGAACTGCCTGGACAGGCCCTTTTTCCTCGTCCAGTTCTTTTCCGTCCACTTTCAGTCCCAGAATGGTCCCATCCCGCTCCACAATTTCCTTACTATACTCCTGGGCGTAGCCGTCCGCCGCTTCCATGACTACGCTTTGGAAATCAGTTACACCTAAAGCTTTCAGTACATCTTTCAGGGCAACACCTTCCCAGGTCTCTGTCACTTCCGTGCCGTCTTTTTTCTTTTTGGTAGCTTCCACTTTTTTCATCTCCAGCTTGGCTGCATCAACATTGGTAAAACTAACCGGGCTGTCCCCCATGCCCTCCACGGTAATACTCCACTTGACCTCGGCATTTTCTGTTTCCGACTTGCCGCCACACCCATATACCGCCGCGGCAAGCAACAGCAAAACAAGTAAAAGTGCTGTTTTTTTCATGTCCGTTCCTCCTCCTTAATCTTTTTTAGTCTCTATGGAAAGCAGCCCTTTGATCTTTGTATTTTTGGGCAAACCTTCAAAGTATACTGCAGGCTCCCCGCTGTCATGCAGGTAAAGTACGCCTTTCTCTATGTCTGCCCGCGCAATTTCCACACTATAACCGTCGGTGGCTGTAAAAAGATAGACCGGGCTGTCAGCCATCCCCACTTCAGCCAACACTTCACTTAAGGCGATGCCTTCCTGGTCATCCTTCTGCACAAGGGTAAAATAGCCCAGCCCTTCCGCCACGGAAAAATAGCATGTCTGTTCTTTGGCCAGCCAGAGAATATCTTTCACATACATGCCCTTGGGCAGGTCGGGCGAAACAAACGCCGGTACTTCCTCCCCGGTTACCTTCAGATAACCGGAAGCAAATACTTCACCTTTTTCGTTCTTCTCCAGCCCGTCCGAGGACTTCATGCTGATTGTATCCTCTTCCGCAATTCCATCAAACAGGTCGCTTGCAGCTACAGCTTTGTCCAGTGCTTCATAGTAAGTATAATCATGCAACTGCATGGTTGCAACAGCGCTGTCAAGCATAAACAGCTTTTCAACGGGCACTGCGGCCCTGGCCTCAAGCAGTTCGAGCCGCACCAGGTTGCGAACCCAGTACATGGACCGTTCTTCGGGAATTATCGCTCGTATTGGCCTTGTCCGTTCATGCAGCGGTTCTCCGTCTATCTCATATGCCAGGATCACATCTCTTGCTGCCAGGACTTCATGCGGGACTTCGATCATATACCCGTCGCCGGCCACAAACCGCACTGCCCAGAGTTCCTGCTGTTTTTTGCCCACAGTTGCCAGCACGTCGTCAAACAAAACGCCTTTAACTGTATAGGGGGTTTCCTTTCCGGATGAATTTACGGATATAACATCCTTGGTAACAGCAGGCATTTTTTTCATCTCTGACACCAAGACAGTAACTTCCCCAATATCTTCCCCGGCCAGTGTAATGGCATCAGTATCTGTTCCCGCCGGTGCCTCTTCATTTTGCTTTGGCCCGTTCTGGCTGCCGGTGCATCCTGCCAGAAGCAGCACAGCCACCAGAACCATCGCTAGCAGTATTGTTTTTTTCACTTTACTCCCCTCTCCCATATTCTCTGCAAACTGCCAGTGCTCTATTGACACCGCTGACGACAGCCGCACTGGTAACTGTCGCCCCGGTTACAGCCACAATATCTTCCCGGTTTTTTGCTGCCATTTTCACAACCTGCAGGTCTTTTGCCGCAGGTTTGCCGGCGAAACGTGCCAGGAACCACTCTTCTGCAGCATAAGCACCGTAATTGTCACTTTCCTGGTGCTCCAGGATGCTGACAGACAAGATTTTCTGTTCCTGCAAATCAAGCGCAACACATAAGCGGATCAAATCATTGTAACCCTCTGTTTCACAGACAAGCAGCATTTTTACCGGTGTGTTCCCGCTATCGGACAAAACATATACTGCAGGAACATCAGCGCGCTCCAGGTGCTTAATTCTCACCGCTTTTTCACCTGCAGCCAGCTGCCCTGCGACAAAGCCAGGAAGACTGTCCGCCCTGCAGGAAGACAGGAAAAACGCCAGCAGGCAGAAGACAGCAACTGTAATTACTAGCCCGCCTTGTTTCATCCTGCGATAAAAAAACAACCGCCGTTTCTGTTGGAAAGGCGGCAATAAACATATTATACTTCATCACTCCTTTCCAACGGGAGGGTATGCCGTTTCCCGCATACCCCTAACGGTTTGCAACCATAGCAAATACTTTAGGTTAACAAACTCGGAGATATGTATTCTCCCTGTTGCCATTTACAGCATAACGATAGCATTAAGCCCGGGTGATGTCAAGTTCTTTCACCCTCCCTGCCTGCTTGGTTAATTGCAAGTTTTATTGCCACCCATATTTT
>JAAYLG010000160.1 GCA_012522075.1 Bacillota bacterium | reverse complement strand
TACTAAACGAACTACTTCCATGAGGAACCTCTGCCTCCTTCTTGGGGGTATTCATTCGAATGTGAGGTTCCTCTTCTTTTTTTGATATGATTATTCCTTTAAAAACCTACAATAACTTTACACTAACGGAGCTGAAATCTTTGGCAGGTATAAAGTGCCTCCGGCGCAGGGAAAATAAAATTAACTGAGGAAGAAGGAGGCCAGAAAATGCGCATAGCAAAGGAATCAAAGCCTATTAGCCGTGTGAGATGTGTTGTAGATACCTGCGAGTACTGGGAGGCGGGTGATCATTGCCTGGCTTCGGAAATTGAAATCCAGCCGCCCAATGCCGCCGATACGGAAGAAACAGACTGTGCAACATTCTCACCCAAAAGCTACTAAAAATAAGGATGACGTGCTGTCGTGCCGCGGCACGTCTTTTTATGCCCGGAGCTTTGAGAATAAAGTATACAAAAATTTTCCCAAACATATAATACTAGGGAAGGGAGATGACGGCGGTGGCACCAATTGTGATTGCCGTAAAGCATGTCACACCCGGTCTGAAAGAAAAGCTTGAAGAATGCTTGTTTTTTTTTCGTGAACCCGGGAATAATGTTGCAGTGGTAAAAAAGGACGGCAAGGAATGGCCCCATTTTTTCTGCCACCTGCAGCCTGGCGAAACAGTTCCAGAGAGCCCCGTCCTGCGCAGTATGCTGGCAGACCGGCTGGCACTTTATGTGGTGCAAGAGCAGGCACCTTACTTTTTGGCGCATATGGTTGCCCGTTATTATTATTACTTCCCAAAAGAAGAGCGACAGCAGATTATCAATTTGGCAAAAGCAAATTATGAAACAGATCCTGCCAAAGATGTGGGCGGTCCTGTTTATGCCGGGGTCCAGCAATGCCTGCAGGAATACCTGGAACAAAATGATTATCTTAACTTGCATGGTTTGATTACTTTTAGAATGCAGCAGTGGACAAAATTTTTACGCAAAACAGTAGATAAAGCAGTGGATGAATTCCTGATGGAAAAAGAGTACCAGGAGTTTGTGAGATTGTTAAAATATTTTGTAGCTCTACAGGAGCCAAAAATAAAACAGGTACATGTCCTCCTGGATCAAGAAGGCCGTTTTCATTTTCTGGACCATACCTGTCAGCCGCTGGCGCAGCAGCAGGAGATTGACTGGAGCAACGACGGCGGCAGCAATGAGGAAGACCTGTTGGTAAGTATGTTGATTACCACGGCACCGCACCGTATTATCCTGCATCAGAATGTATGCACCCTGTATCCGAAAGCGGTTGATACCCTGAGGCATGTTTTTGAAAACAGGATCATACTTTGTAAACGCTGCAAACTCTGTCATGATGCCGGCAGGAACCTGTTGTAGCCCGGACTGTTATGAAAAACGTCAGCAGACGTTTCAGACTGTAGACAAAAATGGCCTTTAGGAAGCAAAACCTAAAGGCCAAATTCTTTTTTAAACATAAAATTGCTGCAATATTAGAAAGCACCTCCTGCAGCGGGGAGGTTGTGGGCGGTAATG
>JAAYLG010000159.1 GCA_012522075.1 Bacillota bacterium | reverse complement strand
CATCCATGTCGGCGGAGGCTCACTGTCAACAGCACCGTGGAATAAATGTTAGTTTAGAAAAGCTTAACAGAAGTGTCCTTATAGGGATCGGTGAAAGTTTTTCCCTACAGTAGGTTGACACAATCAACAGGAACTTTCCGTTTGCCCGGCAGCATAAAATATGGTATAAATAATATGCAAAAATGCCTGCTGCTGGAAAAATAGCCGGCGGCAATCCCGGGAGGGAGTAAAATGCCTAGGAAAAGGGGTATGCTGGCTTTTATACTCCTGCTTTTGCTGGCGGCCGGTTGCCGGCACAGAGGCTATGCGAACAGTTTCAACCTGACTAATGACGACCGGAAAGCCATTGAAGCGTACCTGGTAGAAAAAATTATTGAGCCGGTTTTCGGCGGCCGGATTTTTTGTGCTTACAGAGTCCTGCTGTCCGACCGGCAAACCGGAAAAATTTGTCTGTGGGCTTTAATCCAGGAATTTTACCGGGAGCTTGGTGATTTGCGGGAAGGTACCGGAATTTCCGTCCCGCTTGTCCTTGATGTCAGAGAGCATAACGGCAAGCTTCTGGTTACAGGCCATACCCTGCCGGCCGACGGCGGCAATTTCCCCGCAGATATTGAACGGCTGTTCCCGCAGCAAATCAAGAAACAAATCTGTGATTATCCTGCCAAAGAGATTCAGGAACTGGCGGCGGAAATCAGGGCCAAAGCTCGCTTGACGGAGCAACACGGACCTTGACAGGAGATTCACCGTAAAGAAGTAAAAAAATGAGGACGTTTGTGCGTCCCCGTTTTGCTTGGGTGTGCCGGCATGGTGGGCGATGGGCGGCGGCCTGTTTTCTAAAAGCGCTAAGCGGTAGTACTTGCGCCGCCAGTCTTGGTTTTATTCAGTCTGCTTGCCGCATCCCGGCAGTAAAACTGTCTTTTGACGCTGCAGGCAGATGCTGCAGATCTTTGCGCATGATAAGCCACATATTGGCCGGATCGTTAATCAGCTCCGTTTGTAGCCCCTCCAAACCTGCCAAGAGTTCAGCAAAGTCAAGAGAGGCCGTACTCTTGATTTTGTGCTGCAAGTTTTTGTTCCAGCTGCTGTCCCGCGCCTGCATGACGGCGTCTATTTTTTGTTTCAACTCCACTGAACCGAAACCACCGCCAATATAGGTCATGCCTTGTGGTGCCAAAACGCGGTATATTTCCTGGAATGCCCTTTTCTTGTTGCGCCAGTGATAAAGTGAACCCCTGCTGATGACAAGGTCAACGGAATTGTCTTTAAAGGGCAGGTCACATACATTGCCCCAAAGGGTGCTAACCCTTCCGCCCAAGCCGGCTGCAACAATGTTCCGGGCGGCAATGGCCAGCATCTCTCGGGAGTAATCCAAAAGGTAAACTGTCAGATCTGTTATTTGTGCCAAAGCTATACCCAGATAGCCTGTTCCCGCCCCTACGTCCAGGCAAATGCCGGACGTAATTTTTGTTTTTTCTTTAATTTGGGCGGCTATCACGGGGTAGATGGGGGCAAACACCTCTCTTGCCGTCCGGTCGTAACTTTCTGCACTGGGATAGTGGCTGGAAGCAGTTATGGCTGCCAGCAGCTTGTTGAAAATTATCCCAAACATCATTTCCCTGTTTGCTCGTGTTATTTCGAAAAGCAGGATATCATCTCTGGCGCGGATACGGTCCAAAAACCCCGTTTTTTTCTTTTTCAACACTCCCAGAACCGGCAACGGGGAATCGAGAACAGCCCATACTTTTTCCTGAAAGCGGTACGCGTCGTTCTCAAAAAAACCGAGCTCGTCCATAATCACCAGTTCCGGTTGTTCCCGGAGACATTCATCCAGAATCCGGGCACCGTATGTATCAAAAGTTGCCGGCAGTGCAACCCAGGAGTTGTCGCCGAGGCAACGGCCGATAAATCTATCTTCTCTGACTTCCGCCGGATGGCAAATATCCTCCAGGTAAAAACCGGTCAGTTTTTTATCTTGGTAGTAACGGGAAGTTCTAAACCCGGCAACCTGTGACAAAGGCAAGCTGTTTACCAACTGCTTGAGCAGCGTGCTTTTTCCTACATGCAGGTCGCCTGTCAGAAAAATATTCTTTACCACTATATCACTCCGTCCGGAGATTCTGTTCCAGCTTGTTTAATATCGGAATCATAAGCATTATATCTTCCCCGACCCGTTGTGTCAATGAAAACAAAACGGACCAATTATGCGCCGCCGGTTTCCGCTAGGCAAGTAAAAGCAGGCTGACTGCCATGATTAACATGCCGGCAGCGACACCGTAAATAGCAAGGTGGGCTTCACCGTATTCGCGCGCCGCCGGCAGTAGCTCGTCCAGGGAGATAAAAACCATAATACCGGCAACCAGAGCAAAAATAATGCCGGAGAGAACATCGTTGTAAAAAGGCAGCAGGAAGAAATACCCGACCAGGGCTCCCAGAGGTTCGGAAAAGCCGGAGAGAAAAGAGAGCAGAAAAGCTTTCCGCCGGTTGCCCGTGGCCAAATAGACGGGGACAAAGACTGCAATTCCCTCCGGTATATTATGGATGGCGATTGCCGCGGTAACGGCAATACCGACGGAGGTATTCTCCAAGGCGGAAATAAAAGCGGCAAGGCCCTCGGGAAAGTTGTGCACGGCAATAGTGGTGGCGGTAAACAGACCGACGCGCAGCATCCTGTCCCCGCCGGGTTTACAGCCTGCGCAACTTTCAATTTTGCGGACTTCATGCGGGTTGCCCGTTTCCGGCACCAGGCGGTCAATAACAGCTGCCAGCAAAATCCCGCCAAAAAATGCAGCGACGGCTGTCCAGGAACCGGGTATCCGTCCCAGGGCGGATGTCAGCTTCAGCTGTGCTTCCGGGAGGATTTCCAGAAAAGAAATGTAAACCATCACTCCGCCCGATGCTCCCAGAGCGACGGAAAAAAAGCGGGTGTTTGTTTTGCCGGTGAAATAAGCCAGCAAACTGCCTATACCGGTAGCCAGACCGGCCAGCAAAGTAAGGCCGAAGGCAAAGAGCAGAGCCGATCCCTGCATCAAAATCCCTCCTGAGCGAAAACTCGACCTTTTTATTATATCATGACTCCAATTGTTTGGCTGCAGGTGTTTTCATTGCCCCGGGTAATGGTTAATTGCAAGTTTTATTGCCACCCATATTTTGGCACCTCTGATAATATTGCCATCTCATTAGCAGATCTATATCCATGAATTTTTCTTGGGTAATTATTCATCCAGTTCTCAATTCGCCTG
>JAAYLG010000158.1 GCA_012522075.1 Bacillota bacterium | reverse complement strand
TTGCATGTAAAGACGGAACGTGCGGCCTTCCCTCATAAATAAGTAAATTACCTGGAAGGGAGAGAAAACTAATGGAAAAGACAGAAGGCAAGACTGCCTTTATAACAGGCGGTGCCAGCGGAATAGGCCTGGGTATAGCCAAAGCATGTGTCAGGCACGGCATGAAGGTTGTTATTACAGACGTGCGTCAACATGCCCTTGACGAAGCCATGTCCTACTTTAAGAAAAACGGTTTTCCCGTTCACGGCATCCAATTGGATGTGACCGACCGTGAGGCATATGTCCGGGCGGCGGATGAGGCGGAGGAGGTCTTAGGCAAGATTCATGTCCTGATAAACAACGCCGGGGTGGGCACTGTCGGTGGCGGCTTTACACAAAATGCCACCTTCAAAGATTGGGATTTTGTTTTGGGTGTTAATCTGGGCGGGGTAATTAACGGCATTGTAATTATTCTGCCCCGTATTCTTGCCCACGGGGAAGGTGGCCACGTGGTTGCCACTTCTTCTACGAACGGCCTCTTTGCCATGCGCGGGAACGGAGTATACAATACCTCCAAGTTTGCTGTTACCGGATTGATGGAAAGCCTGGCCTCGGATCTTTGCGGTACCAATGTTGGTGTTTCACTGTTCTGCCCGGGTCTTGTCAGCTCTAACCTTGGTGTTTCTACCTGGGAAGTCCGCCCGGATCATTTAAAAAACGAAGGCGAACAGCCACCGCTTCCCCCAAAATATAAGTTTGTGAATGTTGGGATGGATCCGGAAGAGGTAGGGGAGAGAGTTCTTCAGGGGATCAAGCGTAATGATCTTTTTATCTTTACCCATCCGGAATTTAAAGAGGGAGTACGGGTTCGCAATGAAGCTTTACTGCGTGCTTTTCCCAATGAACCTGTTGACGAAAGGCGTAGGCTGGTTATTAGGATGGGCAACAGTACAGTACTTTACAACCCGATTTATGAAATGCAGACAACTCCGGGGCCTTTAAATTGGCCAAAGAATAGCCGGTAAGAGTTTTCCTCCTTGACTTTTCCAACGGCAGGAGGTATGCTTGTGGAAAAGTACCCCCCATAGGGGGAGGGGGTAGGTGGCAGGAATGCGGGGCAAAAAGAAAGAGGAAACACTGCGACGCCTGAAAACGTCCGTGGGACATCTGAGGGCCGTGGAGCAAATGGTGGCTGAAGACAGGTATTGTGCCGATATTCTGCTACAGCTTGCTGCTGTGATAGCATCTTTGAAGAAGATCAGCAATATTATTTTGGAAAATCATCTGGAAACATGCCTGCGGGCGGCAATGCGCCGCGGCGAAGATGAGGAAGTAATCAGGGAGCTGAAAACATTTTTGAAATTTAAAATTTGAAGCGGGAGGACGTCGTTATGGCTGAAAAAACAACCCTGAAAGTTGACGGTATGTCATGCAACCACTGTAAGAAGAGGGTGGAAAAAGCACTGCAAGCACTGGACGGCGTTCACGAAGCAGTTGTGGACCTGGAAGCGGGGACAGCCGAGGTAAAATATGATGAAAGCAAAGTTAGCCGAGGCGCACTCATCGGGGCCGTCGCAGCTGCAGGCTACAGGGCTGAATTAACGCCCCGGAACCGAAAGTAGAGGTCCCGAAAGTACAAGCCAATCCCCTGGCAAAAAAAAAAGCGGCGGAGCTGTTTTGGGTTTCCGCTGCTTTGCTGTTTTCCCCCAGCGGCGGGTGGCGGTAATATTTTGCCTGGCATACGAAGGCGTCGTCTAAGGGGAACAGTCCTTTTTTTGCCGGTGTTTTTTCAGGCGGCCGGTAATGAGCAAAAGCAGTAAGCCGCCAACCGGCAAGGCGAGAAAAAGCAGAAGTTGAAACGGTCCGCCGCCTAACCGGTTGAAAGGATAAGGTCCTGAAATAAGCCAAATATAACGCTCGGTACTGCCATGAATCAACCAGTAAAGCGGAGCGGGAGAGATAAAGAGAAAAACCCCCAGACCGGTGAGCAAGTCTAAAAAAAGGCGGTAAAGAGTAGATTTTTTCAGCTGACGAAGTTTTACTATTACGGCCCGGTAGCCTGCAGCAAGGGCTGGGGAAGAGTGGTGCGTACCGGATAGGCTGCAGTCTACCCCGTGGCAGTAACGGTAAATAATTACCTTGAGGGTAGCGGCGGCAGGAATGGCCAGCAGGATGCCGATAAAGCCCCATAACTGAGCGCCGATCAGCAGGCTGACAATGACTGTAAAAGGCATTAGGTCAGTGGCCTTGCCCAAAAGCAAAGGGGTTAAGAGGAAGGCCTCTATGCCCTGGATCAGTGCATAAATGGCTACAATTAAAAGCGGGTGCGGCGTGTCGGGTGTCAGTGCCAATAGCACCGCGGGCAGACCGGCCAAATACGGGCCTACATAATCAATAACATCAAGGAGGCCGGCCAAAATGCCGAGCATGAGGGAAAAAGGCATGCCGATAAACTCCAGGGCGGCAAAAGTCATAGCTCCTACCAGCAGGCAGCGCAGGACAATTCCCCTTAGGTATGCCCCCACTTTCTTGTCAACTATACCTAAAATTACGGCTGCTTCCTGCCGTACCTTTGCCGGGAAAAAGTTTACAATGCCTTGTTTGACTTTGCGCAGGTCGCGCAGCAGGTAAAAAACGAGAAAAAGAACAATGACAATTTCAAAAAACCGGGAAAAAATATTGCGCGTAAAAACAGTCAGAGTAATGACAGCCGTGCGGAGATTACGGGGCAAGTCTTCGGACAGCTTGCGCAGAAACTGGATAATGGTATCACTTTCAAGCAATTTGTTGGCGTATTCCAAAAACTGCGACCACAAATAATTGTAATCTGTGGAAAGGTAAGTGGCCAGTGAGCGCATTTCCGCCAGCAGGCTGGGGATTAAAGAAGAGAAAAAGAGGATAAGAGCACAAATCAGTAAAGTAAAAACGATAAGGACGGAAATGGTATTGGGGATTCCCATCCTGTTTAGGAATCCTGTTATTGGTGCCAGGGTATAGACAATCAGGACGGAAACAACCAAAAGCCCAATTGCCCAGATTACATTTTTCACGAAATAGAAAAAAATGATGATACCGGCAATAAGCAAGATAATGCGGAGAGCCAGGCGCCAATATACCTCAAGCATTGTCTCTTTTTCCATTGTTTCTCCTCCGTTTCAGTTACATTATAACTTTTCGGGGAGGAGGAAACAACAGCCCGGGTGCTAAAAGTGCAACTGACAGCGTATAGTTAAACAGGGGGTGGGTGGATGGTACTGGTCAAACTTTTTTGCACATCCCTTTTGCTTGCTTTGGGAATGCTGTTTTTGCCGCCGGTAAACGGTGAAGGACCGGGCAGTGTGGCCGCCCGTATATGGCTCGGTTTCGGGCTGCTTGTTTTTTGCAGTCACTGCCTCCAGGACGGCGATAAGCGGGAAGGGGAAAAAAGAAAACAGCCTGCCTTTAAGCCTCATCCTCATGACGGGCTGGTTCAGGGGCATACTGCAAAACGAAGAGAGTATGCGGAGCAATAACCATGGTTTGCAGCCTGAGACGGTAGTGTTTATTCCCCACCTTGAGCAGCCGTTTGTCCAAAAGGTGCAGCACCAACTGGTGCTGCACCTTTTCCACTTCCGTGCCGATCAAGTCGCGTGTCAATTCAAGGACGTCTGCTTTTATTTCAAGTTCCACCAGCGGTTCGTGTTCGCCGACGGCAAAAGCAATTTCAATATCACTGATTACGGGAGCTTGCCGCCTGCCTTGGTCTTCCAGCTTTTTCAGCCTTTCTGTTGTTTCATAAAGTTTAACGCGCAGTTCTTCCCGTGCCAGGTATAATTCATCAAGCCGATGGCCACAAAAAAGATTCATGGCGGATGCACCAATAATCATTCCTGTAAACAGGACTGCCAGTATTCTTTTCACCTGACTTTCCCGCCCGCAAGATGTATAATGAGAAGGTAGCCGCTATGTGCACCGGCAAAAGCGGACAGGATTAAGAGCAGCTGTTTGATCAGGGTGTTGATTTGCAGGCCAAGAAAGCCTGCTTCCAAGGCACGCAGAGTATCAAAGGTGCCTCCCAGAGCGGTAACCAACGCCCAGATTTTCAGTTTTTCTGCCAACTCCAGCATGCTGTAAACGGGCGCCCGCCCGGCGAGTACAGCACCAAGGGAGCCGACGAGCGTTCCCCCCAGGATTACACCGAAAGCAATAAAGGCATTCAGGGTAAGCGTTTCCAAAAGTTTTGCCATGGCCGAA
The DNA here is from genome assembly GCA_012522075.1 of Bacillota bacterium. Classification (GTDB taxonomy): domain Bacteria; phylum Bacillota; class Dethiobacteria; order Dethiobacterales; family Dethiobacteraceae; genus DUUE01. Next base: position 7,754 of record JAAYLG010000158.1, on the reverse strand, counting down.
CCTCCCATTATTATGTTTATGAAGAAAAGCCGGAGGTAGACATGGGGAAAGAAAAGGAAAAAAGGCGACGAGAAAAGAATTTATGGTGATAAAGACAGCGAGGTGAAAAAATGGACAAGCGCCAGTTCGTCCACCTGCATACCCACACTGAATACTCGCTCCTGGACGGTGCCGGAAGAGTAAAAGATACTGTCAACCGCGCCGCTGAACTTGGCATGCCGGCCATTGCTATCACAGACCATGGCGTGATGTATGGTGTGATTGATTTTTATAAAGCCGCCAAAGCCGCCGGGATCAAGCCCATTATCGGCTGTGAAGTTTATGTGGCTTACCGGTCCCGGTTTGACCGCGATCCCCGCCGTGATCAAAAGCAGCACCATTTGGTGCTCCTGGCTAAAGATATGGAAGGCTACAGAAACTTGATGGAGCTGGTCAGCCGTGGTTTCAGCGAGGGTTTTTATTACAAGCCGCGTGTGGACCACGAGCTTTTGAAAAGTTACAGCCGCGGTTTGATCGCTCTTTCCGCGTGTCTGGCCGGGGAAATTCCCCAGGCCATTTTGGAAGGGCGGGAAGAAGACGCCCGCAGGCTGATCGGTTTTTACCGCGAGACTTTCGGCAGTGAAAATTTCTTTCTGGAATTGCAGGACCACGGTCTGGAAGAACAGAAAACACTTAACCCGGAATTAATCCGCTTGGCCCGTGAAACAGGCACGCCTTTGGTTGTAACCAACGATCTGCATTATATCCGCAAGGAAGATGCGTATTCGCATGATATTTTGCTTTGCATCCAGACGGGAAAAACTGTGGAAGAGGAAAACCGCATGCGCTTTCCCACCGCTGAATTTTACCTGAAATCGGCGGAAGAGATGGCTCTTCTTTTCCCCGAGCACCCGGAAGCGATGGACAATACGCTGGAAATCGCCGAGTGGTGTGAAGTGGAATTTACTTTTGGCAAAACATATCTTCCTGTCTATAAAGTGCCTGCCGGCTATCGTGATGATTATGAATATCTGCGCGAGTTGTGTTTTAAGGGGGCAAAAAAAATATACGGCGACCCTCTGCCGGACCATGTCGGGGAGAGGCTCGATTATGAACTGAAAGTAATCAAACAGATGGGCTTTTGCTCTTATTTTCTGATTGTCTGGGATTTTGTGCATTACGCCCATGAAAACAATATTTTAGTGGGGCCGGGCAGAGGATCGGCTGCGGGCAGCATTGTGGCTTACTGCCTGGGGATTACAAATATCGACCCGCTAAAATACAACCTGCTGTTTGAGCGTTTTCTAAACCCGGAACGCGTGTCCATGCCGGACATTGATATTGACTTCTGTTATGAGAGACGGGAAGAAGTCATTAAATATGTAACGGAAAAATACGGCGCCGATTGTGTAGCCCAAATTATTACTTTCGGTACCATGGGCGCCAGGGCGGTAGTCCGGGATGTGGGACGCGTCCTGAACATGCCGTATGCCGAAGTTGATAAAATTGCGAAATTAATACCTGCGGAGTTAAACATAACCATTAAAGAAGCGCTGGAAAAAGCGCCGGACCTGAAGGAGCTCTATGACAAGGACCCGAAAATCAAACAGCTTATTGACTTGAGCATGACTTTGGAGGGCCTGCCCCGCCATGCTTCCACGCATGCCGCTGGAATTGTCATCTCCGGCAAACCGCTTGCCGAATTCGTTCCCCTGCAAAAGTCCGGTGACTGGATGGTCACACAGTTTCCCAAGGATACGGTGGAAGAACTAGGCCTTTTAAAGATGGACTTTTTAGGTTTACGCACGCTGACTATTATCGGGGAAACTGTGCGCTTGATCAAGGAGTCCACCGGCGAGGAGATAGATATTGCAAAACTGCCCCTGGATGATGCCAAGACTTATGAATTATTGTCACAAGGGGATACATCGGCCGTCTTCCAGCTTGAATCCGGTGGCATGCGCAATGTCCTGCGCGAATTAAAACCAAATGTTTTTGAAGATGTTATAGCCGTGCTTGCTCTCTACCGGCCAGGTCCCATGGAGCAGATTCCGACTTTTATCAGTAACAAGCATGGTTTAACTCCCATTCATTACCTGCATCCGGACCTGGAACCTATTTTGAAAGAAACTTATGGCATTATGGTTTATCAGGAACAGATTATGCAAGTTGCTTCCAGGATGGCCGGTTTTTCCCTGGGAGAAGCGGACCTGCTGCGCCGCGCAATTGGAAAAAAGAAAATTGAGATCTTAAACGAACAGCGTGAAGTTTTTGTCCAGGGGTGTCTGAAAAAAGGACACAGCAAGAAACTGGCCAATGAAATGTATGACTTGATTGTCAAGTTTGCTTCGTACGGCTTTAACAAGTCACACGCAGCCGCTTACGCCCTGGTGTCATATCAGACGGCATATTTAAAAGCCCACTATCCCACCCAATTTATGGCAGCTCACCTGACCGGCAATATGTTAAGCACGGACAAAATTGCCGGCTACATTGCAGACTGCAAGAAGATGGGCATTACCGTTCTGCCGCCCGATGTCAACGTCTGTGAAAAGAACTTTACAGTAGAAAGTGAGGGTGTCATTCGTTACGGATTGGCGGCCGTGAAAAATGTGGGGCTCGGAGCCATCGAATCAATCATCTCCGCCCGGCGGGAAGGCGGAAGATTCAAGAGTCTGCGTGACTTTTGCACGCGGGTCGACCTGCGCAGCTGTAATAAAAAAGTGCTGGAGAGCCTGATCAAAAGCGGCGCCTTCGACTTTCTTGGCGCCAACAGGTTGCAATTGCTTGCCATTTTGGATGAGACTATGTCTGCGGCTCAGACAATACAGCGCGAAAAAGAAAACGGCCAGATGAGCATGTTTGAACTTGTCGGTGATCAAACGGAAGAGAGCGCCTGGGCCAGGCTGCATGATGAATATCCAGACATGCCGGAACCGTCACACAGGGAACGCCTGGCCATGGAAAAAGAAGCACTTGGTTTTTATCTTAGCGGCCATCCGCTGGAGGAATATGGCGCAGTACTGGAACTTTTCCCCAGAATGACGGCGCTGCGGGAGCTGGAGGAACTGGAGGATAACAGCCCGGTGATCATTGCGGGGATGATTAGCGCCTGCAAGCAGATTTTCACCAGGGGGGGCAAGCCGATGGCATTTTTCACCCTGGAAGACTTAACGTCTGAAGTGGAAGTCGTAGTCTTCTCCTCGGTATATGAAGAAACAAAGAAGGTACTTTTTACCGACAACGTGGTACTTGTACACGGCCGTCTCAGTCATAAGGAAGAGGAAGTAAAAATTCTTGCCGATAAAATTGTTTCCTTGCCGCAAAAAATGCGCAAGGTTCAGATTCGCCTGGGCAGTGATGAGGGGGTGAACAAACTACTGGCTTTAAAAGAGCTGTTGCAGGATACCTGCGGGACAATTCCCGTTTATCTGTCTTTTCCGGCGGCCCGCAAGCAAGTTTTGTTACCGGAAACATACTGGCTGTGTGATGAAGAAAAGCAGCTGCAGGAAATCAGGCGTCTTTTTGGTGAAGATGCGGTTACTGTCCGGCAGGCGGGATAATGGTCTGTCGGCCGGGGAAAATTATATGGAACAGCGCAATTTGGCTGGGAAAGGGCTGAACTATGAGAAGGATCGGAGTTTTAACATCAGGAGGCGATGCGTCCGGCATGAACGCAGCCATCCGTGCCGTTGTACGCAAAGCCATTTACCACGGACTGGAAGTTATAGGAATCCAACGCGGTTACCACGGACTCATTTATGGCGAATATGAAAAAATGCACCTGGGGTCGGTAGCCGATATTATTCATCGTGGCGGAACTGTTCTACGCACAGCCCGAGCTCCCGAATTTCTTGAGCCGGAGAGCAGGAATCAGTCGCTGCAGGTCATTAGAGAAACCGGCATTGACGGGCTGATTGTCATTGGCGGGGACGGCTCTTTCCGCGGTGCCGTGGAGTTGGAAAAACTCGGCGTAGCCGTGGTTGGAGTACCGGGAACAATTGATAATGATATTGCCTGCACGGACTATACTATTGGTTTTGATACGGCCGTCAACAATGTAACAGATGCCATCAACAAAGTCAGGGATACGGCCACTTCCCATGAACGTGTTTATGTCATTGAAGTTATGGGGCGAACATCCGGTTACATTGCCCTGAAGGCTGGTCTGGCCGGCGGCGCAGAATCTATCCTTTTGCCCGAGATTCCCTTTGATTTGCAGGAAGTAATAGAAAGAATGCGCCGCGGAGTAAAAAGGGGCAAATTGCACAGTATTATTCTGGTGGCGGAAGGGGCCGCCAGTGCCCTGGAAATTGCCGAAGAAATAAAAGCCTGCACAAACATGGACGTCAGGGTAACCATCCTGGGACATCTGCAGCGTGGCGGCACGCCAACCGCTTTTGACCGGATCCTCGCCAGCCGCCTCGGCGCCGCTGCGGTGGACTTGCTGCGCAGCGGCCAACATGGTTGCATGGTGGGGCTGGTGGGGGGAGAAATTAAGGCTACCGCTTTTACAAAAGCGCTGGCCACGGAAAAAACCTTTCCCAAGGAGCTGTATGAACTCGCAACTATTCTTGCCATTTAAACCGTAAGGAGTGATAAGATGCGCAGGACAAAAATTGTCTGCACACTGGGCCCGGCCACCAGTTCGATTTCCGTACTGAAGGAAATGCTGCGGGCCGGAATGAATGTGGCTCGCCTCAATTTCTCCCATGGCAGCCACGAGGAGCATGCGGCAACCATCGCCGCCGTCCGCCAGGCGGCGCTTGAGGAAAAGAAAAACCTGGCGTTGCTTTTGGATATCCGCGGCCCGGAGATTCGTATCGGCACCTTTGCCGGAGGGAAAGCGGTACTGCATGATGGCAACCGTTTTACTCTGACGACGGAAGATATTGCCGGTACCGCAGAGAGAGTCAGTGTCAGCTACGCCGGCCTGCCTGGGGATGTGGCACCGGGCATGCAAATTTTGCTGGATGACGGGTTGATAGTACTTGAAGTCCTGGATGTGACCGGGACGGAAATACACTGTCGTGTTGTTACCGGCGGCGAAATAAGGAACAGGAAGGGAGTAAATGTACCCGGTGCCAGGCTGAATATGCCAGCCGTGACGCCCAAAGACAGGGAAGACATTATTTTTGCCGTTAAAAATGACCTGGATTTTATAGCTGCGTCCTTTACCCGCAAGGCTGAGGATATCCTGGCTGTCCGTGCCATCCTGGAAGAATACCGTTCTGATATCCAAATCATAGCCAAGATAGAAAACCGGGAAGGAATGGAAAATCTGGACAGTATTCTGGAAGTTGCGGACGGGATTATGGTAGCCCGCGGTGATCTAGGGGTGGAGGTGCCCGCGGAAGACGTGCCGCTTTTGCAGAAACAAATGATTAAAAAGTGCAATGCGGCGGCCAAGCCGGTGATCACCGCTACCCAGATGCTTGAATCCATGATCAGGAATCCACGGCCCACAAGAGCTGAGGCCAGTGATGTCGCCAATGCCATCTTTGACGGTACAGATGCGGTTATGCTCTCGGGCGAAACAGCAGTAGGGAAATACCCGGTGGAGGCCGTGCGCACCATGGCACGCATTGCGGAAAGAGCTGAAACCGCCCTGGAGTATAAAAAAATGCTGGAGGTTTTTGACCAACCCGAGGAAGTGAGCGTTACCGATGCCATTGCCTCCGCCACCTGCCACGTAGCCCAGGAACTGGATGCGGCGGCAATTATCACGGCTACTCAGTCCGGTTTTACCGCCCGCGTTGTGTCCAAATATAAACCGAAGGCACGCATTATTGCCGTCACTCCCCGGCAGAACGTTGCCCGCCGGCTTGCCCTGTCCTGGGGTGTTTATCCGCTCCTTTGCCGGCCTGTCGGCACAACCGATGAAATGTTTGCTGCGGCCATTGAATCTTCCCTTGCTTCAGGCTACGTACAAAACGGAGATCTGGTCGTCATTACGGCCGGTATACCTGTGGGGATTAGCGGCACTACAAATTTGCTGCGCGTTCATACTGTCGGCGAAATACTGATCAGGGGGACCGGTCTGGGGAAAAAAGCCGTCTCCGGTCGGGTGAGAATAGCAAAAACGGCGGCGGAAGCAGCCACCGTCACTGCGGGAGAAATACTGGTGGTAAGAGCAACGGACCGTGATTATGTCCCCTACCTGGAGAAAGCGGCAGGCCTTCTGGCGGAAGAAGGCGGCCTGACTTCCCACGCGGCAGTGGTGGCACTGCATTTGGGCCTGCCTGTGATTGTGGGAGCAGCCGGTGCCGTATCTGTTCTGAAAGACGGTGACCTGATCACCATGGATACAGTTCGCGGCCTGGTCTATCGCGGGAAAGCGACAATTCTATAGGAGCTGAAGGAGAGTGAAATACGGGGAGACTCTGCTTCGCGTCCGTTATGCGGAAACGGACCAGATGGGCGTTGTTTACCATGCCAATTATTTTAACTGGATGGAAGTGGGAAGAACAGAATATTTTCGTCAGTTGGGCATGCCTTACAGTGAAATAGAAAAAAATGAGCTTTTCCTGCCTGTAACAAAAGCTTACTGCGAGTATAATGCACCGGCGCACTATGACGACTTGATTCGTATCTCTACCGCCATTTCTTTGCTGCAGGATATCCGCCTTGTCTTTAAGTATGAGATTTACAGGGCAAACACAAATGAACTTTTGGCCAGCGGCGAAACGGAACATGCCTTTGTCAACAGGAAAGGGAAACCTGTTGTCTTGAAAAAATACAACCCATTCCTCTGGCGGCGAATCTTGGAAGCTACGGGGGAAAAAACGGAGTAAAAATGTTAAGCAAACTGCTGCTTTTGCTTTTCCTCTTGCCTTTGCTGGAACTTTATGTGTTGCTTTCCCTTGCCGGGCAGATCGGCACCTTGCCAACGCTGTCGCTTGTTATCTTTACCTGCTTGGCCGGGGTGCTGCTTGCCCGGAACCAGGGTCTTTTGGCTGTGCGCCGCTTGGGGCTTAAACTGGAGGAAAGGAAACTGCCGGGAGACGAAGTGCTGAACGGCATCCTGGTCCTCATTGGGGCAGTTTTATTGATTACACCGGGACTGATAACTGACACTGCCGGGTTTTTGCTTTTACTGCCCGCTACGCGAGAAACCGCCAAAAATATAATCAAGAGAAAACTGCAGCAGGCGCTGTTGGAAGGATATTTCCGGCGATAGGGCAACTTTTTGCCCGCTTGTGCAGGAGTTTTACTCCGGGCGGACGAATAAGCGGATAAACGGCAAGGAGGAATGAAAGTGGCCAAAATAGCCCATACAGGCATTGTTGTGCGTGACATGGAAGCTGCACTGCATTTTTACGTTAATGTTTTAGGTTTTGTGCACACGGGCGGACTGAAGCTGCCGGATGTGGAGCTTGCTTTCCTAAAAGGGGAGAACCAGTCCCTTGAACTGTTGGCTTTTCCCGGTGATACGGCGGAAAAACCTCAGGGTGTCATCAGTCATATTGCCCTGGAAGTGGAAGATTTGCGGCAAGAGTTGGCAAGGTTGAAAGAGCATGGTGTTGTCCTTGATCCTGCGGACATCCGGGAACCGGAAGGGATGAAAGTTATTTTCTTTACCGGTCCAAGCGGAGAACAGATTGAACTGGTGCAGTATCTTTAAGAAAAAAAGCCCTCAAGGCAGGGCTTTTCAGACTGTAGACAAAAATGGCCTTTAGGAAGCAAAACCTAAAGGCCAAATTCTTTTTTAAACATAAAATTGCTGCAATATTAGAAAGCACCTCCTGCAGCGGGGAGGTTGTGGGCGGTAATGT
>JAAYLG010000024.1 GCA_012522075.1 Bacillota bacterium | reverse complement strand
GGATTGCTGCGCAGGTCGTCAGTGGAATCGGCTTTTTGGGAGCAGGAACAATCCTCAGACAAGGCGGCTTTGTCAGGGGGCTGACAACGGCGGCCAGCCTGTGGGTGGTTGCCGCCGTGGGACTTTCTGTGGGCATTGGTTTATATTTGCCGGCAGTACTGACTACTGTGTTTGTTTTAGGATGCCTCTGGCTGTTAAACAAGGTTGATGCGCCGGGAGCAGATCATCACCGCAAGCGTCAACTCTGGCTGCGGGTTAATAAAAAAGCAACAGGCGTGGTGGAGCAGATTGGCAGTATCTTAAAAAGCATGGATATTGCTCTTGTCAGTATGCACCTGGCTGAGTCGCACCAGGAGGAAAAGACAGTTCCGGAAAGCGTAGAACTGACCATGGCTGTCAACATCCCTGCCGAAACAGATCCGACGGAGTTTATGGCCCGCATCATGCAACTGCCGGGATTGCTCGAGGCCAATATGGAAAGGTCAAAACGCCAGGTGTAAAGCGAAACCGCTTTGTTGCATTTTCTAAAGACTGCTGTCGGGGATTTCCCGCTCCGGCGGTAAACTTCCGGTCTTATGTCGGACAGAATTCTGCTTTCGCTTGAAAAAAGCAAGTGACCGGAGCTTAAAGAGAGGACAAGATATATTTGGAAAAAATAAGTTAAAAGCAGTAAAAATGAGCAAAGTAAAGCTAATGGTCGAAGTAGATCAAATTTAGCTGGAGGCAGCTCGTGGCTGTATTTGGCAACGGTCAGCATCTAAGCTATAATAATAGTCAGTAAAGGTCAGAGGAATGGTGGCATATGAGCAACTTGGCAGACCACATTGAAACATATATAAAAAGATTATTGGCGGCCAGCCCCAATGCGACGCTTATTTTGCAGCGCAAGGAACTGGCGGAACGTTTCCGCTGCGTTCCTTCCCAGATTAATTATGTCTTGTCAACACGTTTTACAACTGAGCGGGGATATCTTGTGGAAAGTCGCCGCGGCGGCGGCGGCTATTTAAAGATCAGGCGGCTTGATTTAAACCGTACAAAAGTCATGCAATTGCTTTCCAGACTGAATGAACTGTCACAAGGTATAACAAAGGATGAGGCATTTGATTTTATCACCAGGTTGACGGACGATCGGCTGATAACCCACCGGGAAAGCCGATTGATGAAAGCCATTTTGGCCGAGGAGTTTCTGCAGACGGCGGAGGTGCCGGCAAAAATACTGGTGAGGATGTTGGAAGTAATCTTGGAGGATGCTTAACGGAGGTGTCATTATGCTTTGTGAAAATTGTAAAGAACGGCAAGCCACGGTGCATTTAACAAAAATTATTAATAATGAAAAGTATGTTCAGCACCTGTGCGAACAGTGTGCGCGGGAAAAAGGGGAATTTGATTTTGATTTTCCTTCGTTTTCCCTGCAGAACCTGCTCTCAGGTCTGATGAATCTGGATGCACAGTCTGCAGGGCAGGTTATGGGCTTTACAACCCAAAAATTACAATGTGATAATTGCGGTTTGACTTATGCACAATTCGGTCAGCTTGGCCGCTTTGGCTGCAGCAGGTGTTACAATGCTTTTAATGAACGCCTGGTGCCTTTAATGCGTAGAATCCACGGTTCAACGCAACATCTGGGCAAAATTCCCAAGCGTGCCGGAGGAACTTTAAAATTACGCAGAAGTATCGAGGAATTGCGGCAAAAATTGCAGGAAGCCGTGGCACGGGAGGAATTTGAACGGGCGGCCAAACTGCGTGACCAGATCCGCGAGCTGGAAGAACAGGCCCGGGAGGGTGAAAACAATGAACAGTAAACAAAAAAAGATTAGCCTGAAAGTCAGTGAATGGCTGCGTTCACCGGGGCCGGACGGTGATATTGTTTTGAGCAGCAGAGTGCGTCTGGCGCGTAACCTGCGGGATATTCCTTTCCCTTACCTTGCTTCCGACAGCCAGTCGGCCGCCGTTCTGAAAAAAGTACGGGCAATGGTACCTGCCCTGGCCGCCGCTTATGGTCCCCTCAAGATTTTTACCATGGATGAACTGGACAGCCTGGAACGGCAAGTGCTGGTAGAAAAACATCTGATCAGCCCTGCTCTTGCCAACAACCAGCAGCACAATTCTGCGGTACTGCTGCGTGATGATGAAGTAATCAGCATTATGGTTAACGAGGAAGACCATCTGCGCATTCAGTGCCTGTTGCCGGGCTTGCAGCTGGAACGTGCGCTGCAGCTGGCCGGGGATTATGATGACCTGCTGGAGGAGAAACTTGATTATGCTTTCGACGAGCAGTGGGGGTATTTAACTGTTTGCCCCACCAATGTGGGTACAGGGCTGCGGGCCTCCGTAATGATGCACCTGCCCGCCTTGATGCTGACAAAGCAGGCCAACCGCATTCTCCAGGCCATTGCTCAAGTCGGCTTGGCTGTACGTGGCATTTACGGCGAAGGATCGGAAATTAAAGGCAACCTTGTGCAAATCTCCAATCAGATTACTTTGGGGCAAAGCGGTGAAGAGATTGTCAGAAATTTATACGGTGTGGCGAAGCAGGTTGTGGAGCAGGAAACACAAGCGCGACAGATCCTGCTAAATGAAGGCAGGGACAGAATTGCCGACCGGGTGAACCGCTCTCTGGGTACACTACGCTATGCCAGGTTGATTTCTTCTGAAGAAGCAATGCAGCTTTTGTCTGATGTTCGTCTGGGTGTGGACCTGGGACTTATTGAGGAAGTTGTCGGCAGTATACTGAAAGAATTGCTTCTTCTGCACAGACCGGCATATTTGCAGTATTTGACGGGCCGGAACCTGGACAGCTTTGACAGGGACCGGGTAAGAGCAAAATTGATTCGCCTGCGTTTGGCAGGAAAACATTTGCATGAGGAGGAGGAATAAAATATGTCTATGTTTTTTGGACGTTATACACAAAGGGCGCAAAAAGTTTTGTTGCTGGCCCAGGAAGAAGCCAGGCGCCTGTCCCATAATTTTGTAGGGACAGAGCACATTTTGCTTGGCCTTGTCCGGGAAGGAAGCGGCATTGCCGCCCGAGTCCTGCTTTCTCTGGGGGTTGAGTTGGATGCGGTCCGGACAGAAATTGAAAAGCTGATGGGCAAAGGCGACCGGCATGTATCACTGAATTTAAGTTATACTCCCAGGGCTAAAAAAGTGATTGAACTGGCTTTTGAAGAGGCACGAAATCTGGGACATAATTATGTGGGTACGGAGCACCTGCTGCTGGGCTTGATCCGGGAAGGTGAAGGCATTGCAGCCCAGGTGCTGACGAATATGGGGATTGACCTTGACAGGGCCCGCAAATCCGTCCTTGTCCTCCTGGGCGGGGCGGAGGGACAACCGCAGTCCGAAAGTGGTCAGGCAACTTCCACTCCCACAGTGGACCAGTTTGGCCGCGACCTGACAAAATTGGCCAAAGAGGGCAAGCTGGATCCGGTGATTGGCCGGGAAGCGGAAATTGAGCGTGTGATTCAGGTTTTGTCCCGCCGGACAAAAAACAATCCCTGCCTGATCGGGGAGCCGGGGGTAGGCAAAACAGCCATTGCGGAAGGTTTGGCCCAACGGATTAATGAAGGCAATGTGCCTGAAACCCTGAAAGGCAAGCGGGTTGTAGCTCTGGAACTGGCGGCTATAGTTGCCGGGACAAAATATCGCGGTGAATTTGAAGAACGGCTGAAAAAACTGATAGACGAACTGCGTACTGCAGGCAATGTGATTGTCTTCATTGATGAACTGCATACCATTATCGGTGCCGGTGCGGCGGAAGGGGCCATAGACGCTGCCAATATTCTCAAGCCGGCGCTGGCCCGGGGCGAGTTGCAGGCGATTGGTGCCACCACTCTGGATGAATATCGCAAGCATATTGAACGTGACCCGGCACTGGAGCGGCGCTTCCAGCCCATCACTGTAGGTGAGCCGACTAAAGAAGAAACTCTGGAAATCCTTAAAGGGCTCCGTGACCGTTATGAGGCTCATCATCGTGTTAAAATTACCGATGAGGCGCTGCAGGCTGCCGTAAAACTGTCGGCCCGTTATATCAGCGACCGCTTCCTGCCCGACAAAGCTATTGACTTAATTGACGAAGCAGCTTCCCGCGTGCGCATGAAGGCTTATACTGCGCCGCCCGACCTGAAGGAGCGGGAAGAACAGCTGGAAACTCTGCGGCAGGAAAAAGAAGCTGCTGTCCGCAGCCAGGAATTTGAGCTGGCAGCCCAGTTGCGTGACAAGGAGCAGCAACTGAAAGAAGAGCTGGAAAACCTGAAAAAAGAATGGGAGCAAAGAAAACTGACCGACACCCAGTCGGTAACGGTTGACGACATTGCCCAGATTGTTTCCGCCTGGACCGGCGTACCTGTTAACCAGCTGGCAGAGGAAGAAACGGAACGCCTGCTGAATATGGAAAACATTTTGCATAAGCGCGTTATTGGCCAGACAGAAGCGGTAGAAGCCGTTTCCCGCGCCATCCGTCGTGCCAGGGCCGGTCTGAAAGATCCCAAGCGCCCCATCGGTTCATTTATCTTCCTGGGGCCTACCGGTGTAGGGAAAACAGAATTGGCACGTGCTTTGGCAGAAAGCTTGTTCGGTGATGAGGATGCTTTGATCAGGTTGGATATGTCCGAGTATATGGAGAAGCACACCACCTCCCGCCTGGTCGGTTCTCCGCCCGGTTATGTGGGCTATGATGAAGGTGGACAATTAACGGAAAAAGTACGCCGGAAACCGTATTCTGTGGTACTCTTTGACGAGATTGAAAAGGCACATCCTGAAGTCTTCAACGTGCTGCTGCAAGTACTGGAAGACGGAAGGCTGACAGACGGGAAAGGCAGAACAGTGGACTTCCGCAACACAGTAATTATCATGACTTCAAACGTGGGAGCAAGTGAACTGAGGAAGCAGTCCACGCTTGGTTTTCGGGCGACGGATGAAGAGCAAGCTTTTGATGACATGAAAGATAAGCTTTTTACTGAGCTGAAGCGTACTTTCAGGCCGGAGTTTTTAAACAGGATAGACGAAGTAATTGTTTTCCACCCGCTGAACGAGGAGCATCTGGCCCAAATTGTTACCTTGATGCTGCGTGAGGTGGAAAAAAGGCTCGGCGATTATGGGATTAGCTTTACAGTCAGTGAGGAAGCGAAAAAACTGCTGGCTGCGGAAGGGTATGACCCCACTTACGGTGCCAGACCTTTGCGCCGCGTGATCCAGAGGAAGGTTGAGGACGAGTTGTCCGAACGGATGCTGCGTGGCGATTTTACCGCCGGAGATACTGTCCATGTGGATGCTGTCGATGGTAAACTGGTCTTTACAAAAGGAAAAGCCGCTGAAAGTACCGTCTAAGGGAAAAAGCCGGGAGAACCGGCTTTTTTTCTTTATTATAAGGCCGGAATTCAATTTATTGTTTGTTATGAAAAGGAATTTACATCTATATGTCGAAGTATAAACCTGCTATACTTGTATATCTTGGTCTAAAATGTACCGAGGTCTGCAGACCGATCCGGCAGATCAAAAAAGAGGGTTCCCACCTGCCGGAAAAAAGGATGAGTCGGCAAGATAACAAATATCTATTTACCGGTCTGCCGGTAAAGGAGGTACATTTTTTCATGTTTATAATCGGTGAGAGAATTAACGGTATGTGTAAGGATATTGCCGATGCGATACGCGCTCGGGACCCTCGCCCTGTGCAAAAATGGGCTCGTCGCCAGGAGATATGCGGTGCCCGCTATCTTGATCTTAGCACCGGTCCTTTGGTAAAAGACCAGGTAAAAGCCATGTGCTGGCTGGTGGAAATTACGCAGGAAGTTACTGACCTGCCCCTCTGCCTTGATTCAACAAGTTTTGACGTTATTGAGGCCGGCCTGGAGCTGTGCAAGCGGCCGGCCATGATTAATGCTGTTCCGGCCGAATGGCCGAAAATGGAGCGGGTCTTTACCATGGCCAAACGCTACAATGCAGCGGTTATCGGCCTGGCCATGAATGAACAGGGAATTCCCCAAGATGCGGATACACGTGTGGCACTGTTCATGGAACTGGTGGCGGCGGCATCTTCATACGGGATACCGATGGTAAAACTCTACCTTGACCCTTTGGTTCTGCCCTGCAATGTAGGCCAGGCTCACGGCCCGGAAGTATTATTGGCACTGCGACAGGTAAAACTGCTGGCTGATCCGGCACCGCGTACAGTTATCGGTCTTTCCAACATTTCGCAGGGCGCAAAAAACAGGACACTTATAAACAAAACTTTTGCCGCCATGGCTATTGCCAACGGCCTCGACGCAGCGATTGCCGACGTCTGTGATGCGGAATTGCTTGAAACCATTGCCACTGCCAGGATCATTATGAACCTGGATCCCTATTGCGACAACTACATTGATGCTTACCGCAAGACGGTATAGAAGCACTAATGATGAAGGGAGGAAGAAGCAGTGAGTAATATCAAATACGACTTATCTGCCGCTGTGCCCGAATATCCGCCCTGCCAGGGGGGATGCCCGGTACACACAGACGTACAGGAGTACGTGCGGCAAATTTCCCTGGGGAATTATGATAAAGCAATTGAAGCCATTATTGCCCCCAACCCGTTGGCCTGCGTTTGCGGCATGATTTGTGCGCATCCGTGTGAAACGGAATGCCGGCGCAAAGAAGTGGATGAAGCTGTTTCCATCCGCGCCTTGAAACGTTTTGCTTTGGAAAATGGAACTTGGCCGGAAGTGAAAAAGGCAGCTGTAACTCGGCCGGAGAAAGTGGCCGTCGTCGGCGGCGGCCCGGCCGGCCTGGCGGCGGCTAGGGACCTGGCGGAAATGGGTTTCGCTGTCACCATCTTTGAACGTTCTCCTGAAGCCGGAGGAGCCATTACCAATTATATCCCCTTGTATCGCCTGCCAATGGAAGCAATTCGTAAAGATATTGCCCGGATTGAGGCGCTGGGAGTGGCAATTAGGACGGGCGTGGAATTGGGCAAAGATATTTCTATCGACGAGCTGGCAAAAGAATATCAGGCGATAATTCTTGCCCTTGGCCTGCCTAAAAGCCGCACACTGGACATTCCCGGTGCAGATGCCAAAGACGTGATGCTTGCCCTGCCGTTTTTACATGCAGTCAAGTATGAAAACTTTTCCTTTGCGCCCGGCCGGAAAGTTCTGGTCATTGGCGGTGGCAACGTAGCCATGGACGTTGCCCGCTCGGCTGTCCGCTGCGGTGCGGAAAGCGTCCAGTTGGCCTGCCTGGAGTGCCGTGAAACAATGCCGGCTTTACCGTGGGAAATTGAAGAAGCCTTGGAGGAAGGCGTCATTATAAACCCTGCCTGGGGTCCCAAATGTGTTTTTATGGACGATGACGGCAATATTACCGGCATGGAACTGCAGGAAGTGCTGGATGTTTTCGATGAGCAGAAGCGTTTTAACCCTCGGTACGGCGAAGCTCTGAAGACAATTGACTGCAATGTGATTATTTTGGCTATCGGCCAAACCAATGATGATCTTTCTTACCTGACAGCTTCCGGTATTGAACTGACTGAACGCGGGATGCTGAAATTTGACAAGCGCACAATGCAGACAACCCGCCCCGGTGTTTTTGCTACCGGTGAAGTTGTGTTTGGTCCCGGCCTGGCAGTGGAAGCCATGGCAACCGGGCAGAAAGTAGCCCAAGCAGTGAAGTGCTACCTGGACAACGTACCCTTTGATGCACAGTATGCTGACCGTTATGTTGTCCTGAACCCGCTGGACCCCGCCACTGTAGAGAAGGTTAAACGGTTAGACCGCGTGGCTGTACCGCTGCTTGATAAAAAGGAACGGATTAAGAGCTACGATGTGGTGGAAATAGGCTATGATGAGCGTGCCGCCCTCTGTGAAAGCCGCCGGTGCCTTGATTGCGCCGCCGGTGCGGAGTGCCTGGATGAAATCTGCGCCGTCTGTCTCACATGCCTGCGTACCTGCCCGTACGGCGTACCTCACATTGACGAAAACGGCATTTTTACTATCCGCAATGAAGAGTGCCAGGCCTGCGGCCTTTGTGTCGGAATTTGCCCCGCCCGAGCCATTCGCTTCCGCAACCATTATGCCCAGCATGCACTGGACCAGTTGGATGAGGCGATATCCCTTGCCGGGCGGAACGGCAAGCCTGCCGCAGTTGTTTTCTGCTGCAGCTACGGCGCCTTTGCAGAAAAAACATTTCTTAATTATATCAATAAAGAAAAACCGCAAAATCTGGCCGTTGTCCGTGTGCCCTGCGTAGCCAAGGTTGAAGTGGAAAACATTCTGAAAGCGTTTGACCTGGGTGCGGAAGCCGTATTAATTGCCGGCTGTGAACAGGAAGCAGAATGCACCTATTATGATGTGTCAAAATGGGCGGATAAACGTGCCGGCCGTGCACAGGAGATTCTGGCCGAACTTGGCCTGGAAAAAGAGCGTGTAAAAAGCATCAACCTGACACCGGAACAAGTCAGGAACTTTGCTGCTGTGGCTGCTGATTTCCTGGCGCAAGCGGCTGCCGTTGCCGGCGGCAAAGGAGGTGTGGAGTAATGATTGTTGCGCAGCGTAAACCTCTGGCGGAAATTATCAAGGCAGTTGAACCTTTTGAGAAAATCCTGGTTTTGGGCTGCGGCGAGTGTGTGACTGTTTGTATGGCAGGCGGCGACAAAGAGGCACGGGAAACTGCCCTGGCCCTTTCCCTTGCCCGCAAGAAAGCGGGAAAGCCGGTGCAGGTAAAAAGCCATACGGTAGAGCGCCAATGTGAATTTGAATACCTTGAAGCCGCCCGCAAGCTGGTGGAAGAAGCCGATGTGGTTGTTTCACTGGCCTGCGGCGTCGGCGTCCAGACGATGAATATTCACTATGCCGAAAAACAGACTCTTCCCGGCCTGAATACTACTTTTATGGGCTATCCTGCAGAACAGGGCGTGTGGCTGGAAAACTGCCTCGGCTGCGGCAACTGTGTACTGGAGGAAACCATGGGGATCTGCCCCATTGCCCGCTGCTCCAAGAGCATGCTGAACGGCCCCTGCGGCGGTTCGCAGGACGGCAAATGTGAAGTGAGCAAGGATTTGGACTGCGCCTGGCATCTGATTGTGGAGCGGATGATGAAGTTTAACAAACTGGATGCCTTAATGGAAGTAAAACCGCCGAAAGATTGGTCCACATCCCACCATGGCGGCCCGCGCAAAATGATCAGGGAGGATGTGAAACTGTAATGAAAAGTAATCTGCAAAAAGTACTGGCAAGCGGAGCGTTTGCGGTTACAGGTGAACTCGGTCCCCCCAAGAGCGCGGAACGGGAGAAAATCGAGCATCATGCCAAGATCCTTAAGGGCTATGTGGACGCTGTCAACCTGACTGACAACCAGACTGCCATTGTGCGGGCTTCCAGCATTGCCTGCGGGAAGATTGTTCTGGACATGGGCCTGGAGCCCAATATCCAGATTACCTGCCGCGACCGGAACAGGATTGGCATCCAGTCCGACGTGCTGGGGGCAGTGGCACTGGGCATTAAAAACATTCTTTGCATTCAGGGCGACCATGCCTCCTTTGGCAATGAACCGCAAGCAAAGAATGTGAACGATCTGGATTCAATCAATCTGATTGCCACCCTGAAAAAGATGCGCGATGAGCAGACCCTGCTCGGCGGTGACAAACTGGAAGCGCCCATTGACATTTTCATCGGTGCGGTGGCCAATCCCTTTGCCGACCCGTTTGAATACCGTGCATACCGCCTGGCACAAAAAGTTGCAGCCGGAGCCGACTTTATCCAGACACAAGCCATCTTTGATATGGAACGTTTTGAACGGTGGATGGAAAAGGTGCGTGAGCTGGGATTGCACAAAAAAGTGCCCATTCTAGCCGGGATTATTCCTCTGAAGAGTGT
Organism: Bacillota bacterium; assembly: GCA_012522075.1. GTDB lineage: Bacteria > Bacillota > Dethiobacteria > Dethiobacterales > Dethiobacteraceae > DUUE01. The sequence goes on along the minus strand of JAAYLG010000024.1, from coordinate 11,328 downwards.
AGGCGCCGCCCGTTATATGAAAAATAATGTGTCCGGCATGATTGTGCCCGACCACATTATCGACCGCCTGAAGGCTGCCCCGGACAAGAAGGAAGAGGGAGTCAAAATTGCGGTGGAGATGATTCAACACCTGAAGACAATAGAAGGGGTTGCCGGCGTGCACATTATGGCGGTTGCCTGGGAGGAAATCGTGCCGGAAATTGTGGAACGTGCAGGTTTACTACCTCGCCCGCAATTTGCCTGACAGCACAACAAGCCCGGTCGAAAAATGGCCGGGCTTTATGCTGTTTCCTGGAAACAGTTGGCGCAGAGAGCGGCATGTAGTCGGCATTAGTTTTGAAAGAGGAAATACAGCAAGTGTGGGGAATATAGTTTATTAAAGTTTTTTTGGGCGGAGGCTTCGTGTGGAGAAACAATTTGTTGCCGGACTAAAGGTAGGAGACACTGTCTGCAGTGAATTCCTGGTTACGGAAAAGTCACTTGCCGCTTTTACGCAGCCAAACCGGGCCGGCGAACAGTTTTTACGCCTGCAGCTGGCTGATGTAAGCGGGAGCATAAAAGCTGTTGCCTGGGAGAGGGGCCCGGAACTGGCCGGCAAGATTGCGGTGGGTGATGTGGTGCGTGTCCGGGGGGAAGTGACCAACTTCAAGGGCTTGCAACTGGTGGTGACAGATCTATCCGTTGTTGAACCGCAGTCGGTAAAAAAAGAATATTTTTTGAAAACGGCACCGCGGCCCAGGGAAGAAATGCTGGCAGAACTGCGGTCAATCCTTTTGGCGGTGACGGTGCCCGTATTGCAGGAACTGTTGGCTGCCTTTTTCGGCGATGAAACTTTTTTCCGGGCTTATACCGAAGCTCCGGCTGCCCGTTCAGTGCATCACAATTATGTAAGCGGATTGCTGGAGCATTCTTTGGAAGTGGCAGCCTTGTGCCGCCATTTTGCTTCTCTTTACCGGCAACTGGACCTGTCGCTTTTGCTTACCGGAGCCCTGCTGCATGATATAGGCAAGATTGAGGAATATGAAATAAAAGGTTTAACCATTGAGCTGACAACGCGCGGCAAGCTGCACGGCCATATTATAATCGGCGCTGAAATGTTGGCCCAAAAAGTAAAAAAGATTGCCGGCTTTCCCGAGGCGCTTTACCTTGAACTGTTGCATATGGTCCTTGCCCATCACGGCCAAAAAGAATGGGGCTCACCGGTCATACCGCGGACATTTGCCGCATATGCTCTTTTTTACGCCGACCTAACCTCGGCCCGGCTGAACCAGTTTGCCCAGGCAACCGGGAAAGGGGCCAAGGACAATGGCTGGACAGAGTGGGACCGTTTGTTGGAACGGGACATTTTTCTTGGTTTGGCAGAGTAGAAGGTGGTGAGAACATGAAAGAAAGTCACAGCAAAAATGATGTTTGTCCGGTGCAAAACAGGAGTAATGTTGTACCATTCCAGAGGGATGCCGGCTTCTACCTGAAAAAGGGGATGCTCCATTACCGCAAAAACAGGTGGGAGAAAGCTTTATTTTATTTTCAGAAGGCTGTCAGTGCCGACCCTCTTGATGCTGCCAATCACTATAACCTGGCCTGCATGTTGAGCAAAATCGGCAGGCTGCACGAAGCGAACCGTATCTTCCTCTATATCCTGCGTGAGCTGGATCCAAAAATGACGGATTGCTATTTCCTGCTGGCCATTAATTACGGCCTGTTGGAAGAGATGGACAAATCCCAGTATTTTCTGGAGCGTTACCTGCAGCTGGATCCGGAGGGTGACCTGGCTTACGAAGCATCCGAATTGTTGTCAGCTCTGGATGAAACTTATGAAACGGAGCCTTTTTTCGCTCAGGAACGCAAACTTTATCTGGAAAAAATTTTAGCAAAAACCGGTACGGAAGAAGTAAGAGATTATTACCGACAAAATGCAGGATTTCGTAAAATGTTGCGCAACTGGCTGTTTGCCGGACCGGATGAGTTTAAGGAAGATATTATTTCCTTTTACAGCCAGCTGGGCGGGAAGAAAGCAAAAGCGGTGCTGCTGGATTATGTGCGCAACCCATGGGTAAAAGAACGTTTCCGGCAGTTGGCACTGCTGGCTTTAAAAAATATGGGACACGACCAGGCGGTCCGGGTCTTTATGGACGGCCGGCTGTGCATGGTAGACCTTAACCAGTATCCCCTTGCTGCACCGCAGTGGCGGCAGGAATGGCAGCAGGTGGTAGACTGCACCATGCAAAATATGCGCAGAAGCAACTGTTATGATGAAGGCTTTTTTGATGATGTGCAGGCTATCTGGCAGGATTTTATTAATACAGTCTATCCTGACACGCCCCGCATTACAAAAGTACAGACGTGGGCTGCAGCTCTGGAATACAGCCTGGCCCGTTTTCACTACCTGGACTTAACGCAAAAAGACCTGGCGGCCGAATACGGTGTGTCCTGTGCCAGTATCTCCGGCAAATATCAGGAGATTAACAAAGCATTGCGGCTGGAAGAGAAGGCGTATCGGAATATGATTTCCTACTTGAGGGGAGAATACGACTAAAGCTTGGCGAACAGGAGGCCGAGGCGTAACATCCTGCAAATACGGCGAATATAATGTTCACAGAAACTCCTCCTTACATAACAGGTAAGGAGGTTTTTGTTTGGAAACACGCGAAATAATGCGAATAGCCGCTTTTATACCTGATTATCAAAGCGGAACGGGCCAGGGCGTTTTTGTTTTTTTCCGTGATGGTACCACAGGATGGCAGCAGATTGGCATGCGCTCCTTTTTGCGCAAAATAGCCAGGGCTTTTACGGTTAATCTGCAGGAAGCCAGAAAGAAGTTTGGGCCGCTGATCGGTAAAAGCAACTTGGTCCCTTTGGTGCTGTCCCCCTTTTTGCTCTATGTTCCGCTAAAAACCAGAAAACCGCTTATTCCGGGAGACCCGGCGTATGGCTATTTTCGCCTCCGCTCCATAAATGAAGTTGCCGCCGCACCGGCACCATGCACGCTGACGCTGGAAGGGGGAAACAAATTAACAATTATTCAGTCTTACCGGACAGTTTGCAGCCATTTGCGTGCGGCACGCAAGCTGGAAGCATATCTTTTGGAGCAGTTTTGCGATATGGCGGATCCGGAAATAGTCACCGCCTACCTGCAGCATACGGGCGTGCAGCCGGAAAAACAGGAGTGAAAAATTATCCAGATAAAAGCACAGGCTTTATCTGGATTTTTATCATTCCGCATATTTTTCCCCTCCGCCGCAAACACTGAGAATAGCAAATGCAATATGTAGCAGACCTGCCCGACAGGAAGAAAAGGGGAAAACAATGAACGGATATGCTTTTACTTATACTCTACCACCATGTTTTGTTGCTGAAACTGCTGGTAGCGTTTCCCTTTGACCGTGTGCGCACACTGCACAACTTTCTTTTCCTGGCAATGGCAAATTGCCCGGCGGCACATCGTTCCGGCATTCGTTATGAATTTTATAAAGGGGCGACAGGCGCCCATAGTTTTGAAATTCAAAGCTTTCTTGATGACTTGATAAAAAGCGGACTTGTCTGCGCAAACGCGCTGGCACTTACCAAAGTGGGGCGCGAGTTTTACTCCCAGGTAGCGACCCTACTGTATTTTGAACGGTTCCCCGCCTATTGTCTACAGTTGGCAGGAAATTACCGGGACAGTTTATGGCGTGTAAACCATGAGGTTTTTCTCCACCCGCTTTTCCGGAAAAGTAAAACAGGCAGAAAAATCATGCTGCCGCCGGCCTGAGGGCCGCTGCGGCGTTTTTCTGTGTCTGCGCCACAGGACAAAAAGGAAATTGTCGCTTTGGTGACGAACTAATCACGGAATATGCCGGAATTGGCTTTTTGACGGAGGAAAAAGTGAGCGAAATTGTTTTGCGCGGCGGGACGGTCATTGACCCGAGCCAAAAGCTGCACGGAGTATATGATGTTTTAATCGGTACCGGCAAAGTGCAGGCCATTGCACACCGCATACCGGCGGAAAACAGAATGATCTTGGATGTAAGCGGCCTGACTGTGATGCCGGGACTGATTGATGTCCATACACACCTGCGGGAACCGGGGTATGAGGAAAAAGAAACTGTTCTAACCGGCGGCAGGGCCGCCGCCGCCGGCGGCTATACAGCCATTACCGCCATGCCCAATACACGGCCGGTGACGGACAGTGCAGCAAAAATCAGGCGGCTCAAGCAGCTGGCCGCCGGCGCCCCGGTCCGAATCTGGCCTGTGGGCGCGGCCAGCAAAGGTTCGCTGGGGGCTGAACCGGCGGAAATTGCCGCCATGGCAGCGTGCGGTGCCTGTGCGATAACAGATGACGGCCGCGGCATTCAGTCGGCAGGTGTGGCCCGCCAGGTGCTGCAGCTGTGTGCGGAGTCCAATCTTCCGCTTTTGGAGCATTGTGAGGATGAAAGCATTGCCGGCTGCGGCCAGCTCCATGAGGGGCGCCTGGCAGAAAAATTTCAGCTGCCTGGCATTCCCGTCAGCGCGGAAACTGTCATGCTGGCAAGAGACATTCTGCTGGCCGGAGAAACGCAAGCCCGCCTGCACCTGATGCATCTTTCTGCGGCGGCCTCAGTGGAGCTTCTGCGCGTGGCGAAAGACAGGGGGCTGCCGGTAACGGCGGAAGTAACTCCCCACCACCTGCTGCTCGCGGAAGATGATGTGGAAAACTTGGCGGCGCTGGCCAAGATGAAACCGCCGCTGCGCAGTACCAAGGACAGAACCGCATTGCAGTCCGCTTTGGCGGAGGGTGTGATTGACATTATTGCCACGGACCATGCGCCGCATACGGAAGTGGAAAAAAGCGGCAGTTTTGCCGAGGCACCTTTTGGTGTTGTGGGTCTGGAAACTGCGTTCCCTGTGCTATTTACTTTCCTTGTGGAAAGGGGCGTTCTGACTATTGACCAACTTGTGGACAGGATGTCCTGCCGTCCGGCGGCGATCTTCCGCTTGCCCGGCGGTACCCTTAAACCGGGCAGTCCGGCCGATGTGGCTGTTTTTGACCTGCAGTGCCAATTTATAATTGATAAAGAACACTTTTATTCCAAAGGGAAAAATACACCGTTTCACGGTTTAACCGTCCGCGGCCGACCCGTGCTGACAATGGTCGGAGGGCGGATTGTGATGCGTGACGGCAAAGTATTTTCTTAAAAATTAAAAGTTGAGGAAAAGTATGATGCCGAAAAAACAGCAGCTTGTGATTAGCAGTCAAGAACAGGTGGGGGAAGCTGTTTTCCGTCTTACCCTACAGGGGGAAGTGGCGGCCTTGCCCGGGCAATTTGTCCAGGTTGGCGTTGCCCCCGCATTGGATCCATTCCTAATGCGGCCGTTTTCTGTTCATGACTGCAGCAGGGACAAACTTGCCCTGCTTTACAGAATAGCAGGCCGGGGCACGAAACTGCTGGCACGGCGGCAGCCGGGGGAACTGCTTACAGTCATCGGTCCCTTGGGCAAAGGTTTCCCTGTAGGAAAAGCGGACAGGGCGGTGGTTGTTGCCGGCGGCATGGGGGTGGCTCCTTTGCTGTATTTACTGCGTTTCCTGCGGGGGGCAGGCAAAGACGTGGCTTTTTTTTACGGTGCCAAAACGGCGGCCGGACTGGTTCTGCAGGATACTTTCCGCAGCCTAGCCGGGGAATACATTGCGGTTACGGAAGACGGCAGCGCGGGGAAAAAAGGTTTTGTAACTCAATTTATCCGCCCCGCCCTGGCGGGGAAAAAAGCCGACCTGTATGCCTGCGGGCCGTTCTCCATGCTGCGGGCGGTGGCGGCACTGGCAAAAGATACAGGTGCCGACTGCTATCTTTCCCTGGAAGCACGAATGGCCTGCGGTGTGGGGGCTTGCCTTGGTTGTGTCATTCGGGGTGCCGACGGATGCTGGCGGCGTGTATGTACTGACGGTCCCGTTTTTCGTGCAGAGGAGGTTTTCGGCAGGTGACTCCCGATTTAACGGTAAAAATAGGGAAGCTGACTTTAAAAAACCCGGTGATGCCGGCCTCGGGCTGTTTCGGCTACGGAGAGGAGTATGCCGCTTTTTACAGCCTGGAGCAGCTGGGAGCCATTGTGGTCAAGGGAACCACGGCGGAACCTTGCGCCGGCAATCCGCCGGTGCGCCTGGCGGAAACGCCTGCCGGCCTGCTTAATGCCATCGGCTTGCAGAACCCGGGTGCGGAAGTGGCGCGGGGAAAAATCCGGCGGCTTCAGCAATACAACACGCCTGTGATTGTTAATGTAGCCGGCCAAAACCCGGAAGAATACCTGCAGGTGATCCGGATACTTGACGAGGAACCGGCCGTATCCGCCTATGAGCTCAACATTTCCTGCCCCAACGTACGGGCCGGCGGGATGGCCTTCGGCACGGACCCGCAGGTGGTGAATTCTTTGGTGCGTACCGTGCGGCGGGCCACGGAAAAAACGCTTATTGTCAAGCTGTCACCCAATGTTACCGATATTGTCGCCATTGCCCGCGCCGCCGAAGAAGCGGGAGCGGACGCCTTGTCGCTCATCAACACCCTGCTGGGAATGTCCATTGACAGTGAAACGCGGCGGCCGCTGCTGGCCAACCTGACCGGCGGCCTTTCCGGCCCTGCCGTCAAGCCGGTAGCCTTGCGCATGGTGTGGCAGGTCAGTGAGGCGGTAAAGATTCCCGTCATCGGCATGGGCGGCATCACCTGCGCTGCCGATGCAGTGGAGTTTTTGCTGGCCGGAGCGACGGCTGTGGCCATCGGTTCGGCCCATTTCATCAACCCCATTGTCTGCCCAGAAGTGGTGGAGGGGATTGCCGCTTACTTGGCGCGGCACGGCTTCCGCGCCGTACGGGAGATTATTGGCCTGGCGAAAAAAGCAGCAGGCGAGGAGGGGGAAAAAGATGCGGGAAAAGATCATTGTCGCCCTTGATGTGGACAGTGAAGCCCGGGCGCTGTCCCTGGCGGATCAGTTGCAGGAGTATGTGGGCGCCTTTAAAGTGGGCCTGCAGCTTTATCACGCCGCCGGCCCGGAAATTGTCAGAAAACTGGTCCGCTCCGGAGCCAAAGTATTCCTGGATCTAAAATTTCACGATATCCCCAATACGGTGGCGCGCGCCGCAGAAGCTATGGTGGACTTGGGAGTTTTTATGTTTAATGTACATGCTTCCGGGGGCGGCAGGATGCTCGAGGCGGCCGCCCGGGCTGCAAAGGAGAAGGCATTGCGGCTGGGAATTACCCCGCCGCTGCTGCTTGGTGTGACGGTACTTACTTCCCTCTCGGAAGCAGAATTGCGGACGGAGACAGGCGTGGAGCGGCCTTTGCCTGAGCAGGTTGCCGCCCTGGCCCGGTTAAGCCAAAATTCCGGCCTGGACGGCGTAGTGGCATCGGCACGGGAAATCCCCTGGATCCGCAGCGTGTGCGGAGAGGATTTTGTAATCGTAACCCCGGGCATCCGCCCGGCCTGGGCGGCAAAGAACGATCAACAGCGTGTTGTCACGCCAAGGGAAGCGCTTAAGCTGGGAGCGGATTACCTTGTTATCGGCCGCCCCCTCACTGCGGCTGCCAGCCCAAGAGATGCAGCCAAAAGGCTGTTGGCATAGATTGAGGAATAACGATCTTATCCTTTATTGAAGGAGGCCGGCTGTATGCTGACAGAAAAAAAGGTGATTGATATTTTACAGGAAACGGGGGTATTGCTGCAGGGACATTTTCTCCTTACTTCGGGGCGCCACAGCGAGCATTACTTGCAGTGCGCACGTGTTTTTCAGTTTCCTGACCTAGCTGCGGAATTGTGCCGGGCGCTGGCGGAAAAATTTAATGGTCTTAAGCCCGATGTGTGCATCGGACCCGCCCTGGGCGGAATTATTATTGCCTATGAAACGGCCCGCGAGCTTAACACCCGCGGGATTTTTGCGGAACGGGACGAGTCGGGCGGCATGGCCTTGCGGCGCGGTTTCGCCATCCATCCGGGAGAAAAGGTGCTTGTCCTGGAGGATGTAGTAACAACGGGCGGCTCAGTCCGCGAAGTGATGAATCTTGTCCGTGCACACGGAGGGCAGGTCTTGGGGGTAGGTTCCATTGTGGACAGAAGCAACGGTCAGGTGGATTTTGGTGTCCCTTACCAGGCCCTTGTCCGGCTCGACATAGTCTCCTGGGAACCTGCCGACTGTCCGCTCTGTGCGAAGGGGATCCCCGCCGTCAAGCCGGGCAGTCGCAAACGGTAAAACTATAGTTAACACGCCCACACCGCAATCTCCTGCGGTGTTTTTTAGTTTTTACGGCATGCGTACCTTTTTACAGCGCCTGACAGCTTAGTAAAAAATGTTGAAAAAAAAATGTACAGTTGAAAAGGTTTTTGCTGTCACCTGTCGAATTTATGTTAAGTATCTGTTATGATCTTGTAAACTTATGTTAACGTAATAAGAATGTGCCAACAGGAGATTTAATACGCATGATTGAGTTGTTTCGTGTCAATATGGTGTATCCCAACGGTGTGGTTGCACTTAAAAATATCACTTTTACTATTGAACGCAGTGAATTTGTTTTTATGGTAGGAGCCAGCGGTGCAGGAAAATCCACCCTTATCCGCCTGCTGGGACGGGAATTTTTGCCAACTTCGGGGAGGATCCGTGTTTTTGGCAAGGACCTGACAAAAATGCGCCGCAGGGAGATTCCTCTTTATCGCCGCAGCATCGGTGTGGTTTTTCAGGATTTCCGTCTCTTAAACAATCGCACTGTTTATGATAATGTGGCATTCGCCATGCGGGTGGTGGGAGCTCCGTCGCGGGAGATACGCAAAAGAGTTCCTGAAGTGCTGGCCATGGTCGGGCTGGAGAAAAAAGCAAAAAGAAAACCACCGGAGCTTTCCGGCGGAGAGCAGCAGCGTGTCTGCCTGGCCCGGGCCATCGTCAACCAGCCGTCCCTCATTATTGCGGACGAGCCTACCGGCAATCTTGATCCGGATACTTCCATGGAAATTATGGAACTGCTGGAGACAATCAACATCAGGGGGACAACCGTAATAATGGCAACTCATGACAAACAGATTGTGGATGCCATGAAAAAACGGGTTATAGCCCTGGAGGACGGGCAGGTTGTCCGTGACGAGCAGAGGGGAGCTTACAGCAGTTATGATATTTAGAAATTTTATCTACTACATAAAAGAAGCTTTTTGCAGCATTTTTCGTAACGGCTGGATGAGTTTTGCGTCCGTTTCTGTTGTAACGGTAACATTGCTAATGTTGGGCTCCTTTATCCTTCTTAACAAAAATGTGGAGTTTCTGGCTGCTGAAATAAAAAATCAAGTAGAGATTATTGCCCGGGTGGAGGAAACACTGCCACCGCCTGAAGTTGAACGGCTGCGCGCCCAGGTTATTCAGCTGGAAAAAGTTGCTGAAGTGCGTTTTGTTTCAAAAGAGGAAGCGCTGCAAAATCTAAAAGCACAGCTGGGCGATGTGGTTGCCGGCTATGAAGAAGAAGGCCGCAACCCTCTCCGGGATTCATTTGAAATCCGGACCGTTATCCCGGAGGATATCCCGGAGGTTGCCGCCGAACTGGCCGCTCTTCCCGGTATTGCCGAAGTAGATTACGGTGCGGATGTGGTGCCGAAACTTTTCAGTGTAACCAACATGGTGAAATGGATTGGCATGGCGTTTATGGTCGGGCTGGCCGTTACCGCCGTTTTCCTGATTGCCAATACCATTAAACTGACTGTTACCGCCCGGGCCAAAGAAATTATGATTATGAAATGGGTCGGAGCAACAGAATGGTTTATCCGCTGGCCCTTTGTGTTTGAAGGCATGCTGCTTGGTGCCGTCGGGGCCCTGATCCCTACACTGATTTTGCAACGTCTGTATGCCGAAGCTTTTACCTGGACACGGATTAATCTTTATTTTCTTCCCCTGGTTGAGCCGGAAGCAATCCTGGGTGAACTGACGAAGCTGTTGCTCCTTTTGGGAGCTTCCATAGGCACACTGGGCAGTATTTTCTCCATACGCCGTTTTCTGAAAGTTTAAGGGAGGGGTAGATGTTAATGCAGAAAAAACTGTTTGCTCTGCTTTTGGCGTTTGTCTTGATGGGTGCATGCATTTTGCCGGCTGCAGCCAATACTCCCACCATTAAGGACAAAATGAATGAGCTGGAAGGCGTCAAGAAAGATATCAGCCGGCGCAAAGAAGAACTGGCCCAGAATAAAAAGGAGCAGGAAAAGGTTTTACAGGAAATCAAGCTGCTGGAAAAGGAAATTGCCGTTATTGAGGCTGAAATCCGCTCCCTGAACCAAAAAATTACGGCTACTGAAGAAGAGATTGCGCAGGCGGAGGAGGAACTGGCCGCCGCGGAAGCAAAGGTGGCGGAGCTGGACGAACTCCTGGCCGTCCGCTTGCGGGCAATTCACGAACACGGTACTGTCAGCTACCTGGAAGTGCTTTTCAGCAGCACTTCTTTCGCCGAATTCCTCTCCCGCTTTGGCAACCTGCAGCAGGTTATTAGAGAAGACAAAGTCCTGCTGACAGAGTGGCAGGAAGAGCGCAACCGGATTGAACAGTTAAAAATTTCGCTGGAAGAACACCGGCAGGAACTGTTGACTTTGCGCCGCGGTACACTGGAAAAACGCCGGCAGAGCGAATTAAAAAGGGCGGAGCAGGACCAGCTGATCGCCGCCTTGCGGGAAGATTATGAAAAAACAAATGAAGCCATCAGCAAGATGGAAGAAGAAGCGGAAAAACTGACCGAAATAATTAAAAAGATGCAGGAGGAAGCAAAAAAGGCCGCCCGTGGTACGGGACAGCTTCTCTGGCCTGTGCCTGAGTACGGACCGGCCTGGATCACTTCCGGCTACGGCTACCGCAGGGACCCCATAACCGGCAAGCAGGGAGTTTTCCACGGCGGTATTGACATCGGCATTCCGCGTGTCAGGTGGCCCGGTGCCGCCAATTACAACGGGAATCCGGTCCAGGTTATAGCGGCGGACTCGGGGATTGCCTATACATACAAAATGGGTAGCGGTTACGGCAACCTGGTAATTATTGATCATGGCAACGGGCTTTCCACTGTCTATGCGCACAACCACAGCTTCCTGATTGCCAACGGACAGGCTGTTGCCCAGGGACAAGCCATCGCCATTGTGGGCAGCACAGGTTACTCCACCGGTCCTCACTTGCATTTTGAAGTGCGTGTTAACGGAGAACGCGTCAATCCACTGGGATATGTCCGTTAAAAGACCCGGCTTTGCCGGGTTTCAGACTGTAGACAAAAATGGCCTTTAGGAAGCAAAACCTAAAGGCCAAATTCTTTTTTAAACATAAAATTGCTGCAATATTAGAAAGCACCTCCTGCAGCGGGGAGGTTGTGGGCGGTAATG